>NZ_JANGBE010000053.1:0-12527 GCF_024462255.1 Flavonifractor sp. DFI.6.63
GCCGCTTTATGCAGGTCCGGCAGGGCAACCCGCCGGACCTCGTTTTTTATCCGGAATGTTCACCTAGTTTTCATTATTCATTCTGAAATGGTACACCAGAGGTAACGGTACGTTTCTCTTACGGCATCACAAGTATCGTGGTCGAATGCATTTCCACCGCTATTGACAAACAGACCAGTAAGTGCCTGGCGGACGTGATGCTCCGGCCAAGCCAAAGGAAGGGCGGCGGATAGTGGAGAAGGGCGGTAGCCCCAGCGTGGGCCGCCGTCCTTCTTTTCAAATCACGAGAGTGTTTCTGTGGCTTGCGCGCCAGATATGCGCCAAATCATGCTTTAAGCAGACAACAAAAGAAAATCCCTGGAACCGTTGCGGCTCCAGGGATATCTTCTGGTTGCGGGGGAAGGATTTGAACCTTCGACCTCCGGGTTATGAGCCCGACGAGCTACCAAACTGCTCTACCCCGCGATATGGTGCCGGAGACCGGGGTCGAACCGGCACGGGATCTCTCCCACGGGATTTTAAGTCCCGGGCGTCTGCCAATTCCGCCACTCCGGCATGGAGGGCCCTAGTCTCACTTGCTTTTTAGTGCTTGAATAGAATATCATATCTACCCCTCTTTGTCAAGAACTTTTTTGATGCTCCTGTTTGATACATGTAAGAGTACAATACATATTGGACAGATGAATAAAAAAGGATGAAGGAAATGGCCTCATCGGATAAAGTTGAGTTACCACACAACAACTTGATGAGAGGGGGTCATATCCTTCATGAGCAAGCGTATAACACAAGACATGGCGTATCGGCAATCCCTGATGAAATACGCGGAGAACTACGGGGTCAGCCGCGCCAGCCGGAAGTACAACAAGAGCCGGTCATACATCTACTTCTGGAAGACCCGCTGGGACGGGACGGTGCAGTCCCTGGCCTGCCCGTCCAGACGCCCGCACAGCCATCCCAATCAGCACACAGAGGCGGATCTGAAGCTGATCCGGGATATGCGCCGCAGAAACCCCAAGTTAGGTATGGTGGAACTGTGGCACCGCCTGCGGCAGCGGGGCTATACCCGCCGCCCGGAGAGCTTGTTCCGGGTCATGCGCAAGCTGGGACTGTTCCCGCAGGCCGAGAAGAAAAACGCATACAAACCCAAGCCTTACGAGCAGATGACCTATCCCGGCCAGCGGGTCCAGGTGGATGTGAAAGTAGTGCCCCGCAGGCGTATTGCAGACCAGGAGCTTCGCCTGTTCCAATATACGGCTATTGGCGAGTTCACCCGCCTGCGCTTCCCGGCTTCCTACCCCGAGCAAACGACTTACTCCTCCGCCGATTTCCTGAAAAAGTTGCGGAAGTGGTATGCCTGCCGAGGCATCCGGGTGGAGTGCGTCCAAACGGATAACGGTTTTGAGTTCACCAACCGCTTTCCCAACAGCAAGTGGGACCTTCCCACCCTGTTTGAAGCTGCCGCCGCTAAACCAGGCATCCGGCACAAACTCATCCGTCCTTATACACCCCGCCACAACGGTAAAGTGGAACGTAGACACCGGGAGGACCAGAAACGGTTCTATGCTTCTCACACTTTTTTTCCTTGGACGACTTTAAAAACCAGCTCGCCATCCACAACCGCCGCTCCAACAACTTCCCCATGGGGCCCCTTCACCGGCTTTCTCCCGCAGAGTCCACTGTCCAATATGTTTGACTAACCTACATTTTTTGATGCTCCTGTTTGATACAAACTCCATGCCAGTTCCCGGCCCCTGCGGCGGACAGGCAAAAACCGGGAGGTCTCAAATCAATGAGACCTCCCGGTAAGCAATTACCTATGGTGTTCTCTCAGAGACACCGCTTCGCGCCTGCTCAGCGGACAGAGTGTACCCGCATGGAGTGATTTACCTTGCCAATCACCAGCATGGTACCCACGGTGGTGGCGATAGCGATCACGAGGCATACGATCTGAGGCACATAGTCAATGATGAGACCGGTGATGACATAGTTGACGAAGGAGATACCGGCCACAGTCATAGCGTAGGGCAGCTGTGTATTCACGTGGTTGATGTGATAGCACTGTGCGCCGGAGGACGCCATAATGGTCGTATCAGAGATGGGCGAGCAGTGGTCGCCGCAGACCGCGCCGCCCAAGGTGGCGCCGATGCCGACCATCAGGATGGGCACATTGTTCAGCGCATCGACCGTCAGGTTGTCGAAGCCGCCGGGGGTGAAGATCTCCAGCACGATGGGCAGCAGGATGCCGAAGGTACCCCAGGAGGTGCCGGTGGCAAAGCCCAGGCCGCAGGCAATCAGGAAGACGATGGCAGGCAGCATATTGTGCAGACCAGGACCAATATTCTCCACAATGCCGGCCACGAACTCAGGAGCACCCAGGCCGTAGCGGGTCACGCCGCCGATGGTCCAGGCAAAGCACAGGATCAGAATGGCCGGGACCATCTGCTTAAAGCCCTCCGGCAGGCAGTCCATCAGTTCCGTGAACTTCATGGAACGCCGGACCATGAAGTAGATGAAGTTGACGATCAGCGCGATACCGGAGCCGAAGGGCAGGCCGAAGAACGCGTCAGTGTTGGCGAACATATCCAGCAGAGTAGTACCGCCGTTCAGATAGCCAGCGTAGATCAGGCCGCCCACGCAGCCGATGATCAGGATGATCACGGGAATGATCAGGTCGATCACCTTGCCGTTGGGGTTGAACTTCATCTCCTCCGCTCCGGCGAAGGGACGCTCAGGCGTGGTGTACAAATCGCCCTTGGCGGCGTTATCCTCGTGGGTCTTCATGGGACCGTAGTCCACATTCAGAGCGGTCATGATGATGATGAAGACCATGGTGAGAATCGCGTAGTAGTTATAGGGGATGGCCCGCAGGAAGATCTGGAAGCCCAGCTCCTCGTTGTTGATGACGCCGGTAACGGCGGCAGCCCAGGAGGAAACGGGCATCATGATACAAACGGGCGCGGCGGTGGCGTCGCACATATAGGACAGCTTGGCGCGGGAGATCTTGTGGCCGTCGGTCACGGGACGCATGACGTTGCCGGTGGTGAGGTTGTTGAAGTAGTCGTCCACGCCCAGCACGATGGCCAGGATAAACGTGGCCCACAGGGCGCCGGACTTGGTCTTGATGTGAGCGACGGCCCAGTCGCCGTAAGCCTTGGAGCCGCCGGCCCGGATCATCAGGGCCACCATGGTGCCCAGAATGACCAGGAAGATCAGGATACCGGCGTTGCCGCCGATATTGCCGCCCAGCTCCGTGATGAACAGATTGAACGCGTTGATGGGATTAAAGTCGGCCTGAAGCAGGAAGCCCACGATGATGCCGATGAACAGGGACGAATAGACTTCCTTGGTGATCAGAGCCAGAGCGATTGCCACCACAGGCGGCAGCAGGGACCAGATGGTGCCATAGAAGCGGCTGACCGCTTCTCCGTCCCCTTCTGCAAAGGCGACGGTCATAAGTACAGATGCGAGCGCGAACAGAACGATCAGTAGCTTGCCAAATTTTCTCATGCGAGCTGAGTTCATTCATAGCCCTCCCTTAAAAATTGCGAATCCTAAAAGCCTCCCCAACCCAAGGATTCACGTATATGATACACCATCATTCACAATTTAGCAATACTTTTTCGGCAAATTTGCTATACACCGCTTACTTTAACTTGTTAAATTACCGCATCTTGAGCAAAAACCCCTGATTTTCCAAGGCTTTGATTACCCTTTGGTAAGTATCGCCGTCCGGACAGCGGATGGTGTGCAGGTGGATCCCGCCGGTCAGCCCGGACAACGGCTTTGCCTCGTGTTCCGCCACCCGGCGCAGAAATTCCGCCACGTCGTACCGGGAGCGCAGGCGCAGCACGCCGGTAAGCTGTCCGTAGACCGGGTGCTCCACGATCACGTCCACCACCTCGCCCCCGGCGTCCACGATGGCGGTAAGCTCCGCCCCCATCTGCTCCGGCGTGTGGACGCAGGCCACGCTGCCTGTGACCCCCGCCTCGCCCCGCCCGGCCAGATACCCCCGCGGCGTGGCGGAGATATCCGCTCCGCCAGCCCGCAGCAGGGCCACGTCTCCCACAATGATCTGACGGCTGACGGAAAAGCGGCGCGCCAGCGCGGCGGCGCTGACGGGTCCGTCCGCCGCCCGCAGGATCTCGTGCACCGCCCGGCGGCGTTCTCCCGCGCTGAGTGAGGCCATAAACGTCCCTCCAAACTGTACGATTTTTGGCTGCTGGGGCCAGTATAACATGTTTGAAGCGCCCACGCAAATCGCCTTGCTTTTTGGGCCTTATTCGCGTAAAATAGAGGGTAACCTCAGTGGACGGAGGACCCTGTATTGAGAAAGGACGTGGAGCGGATGGATCGGGACGAGGCCTTTGAATTTCTGGACCGCACGGCCCGGGGCATTGCAGAGATGTTCGGCTCCACCTGCGAGACGCTGGTCCACGACATGGGAGATCCGCGCCATCCCATTCTGTCCATCTACAATGGACATGTCTCCGGCCGGACGGTCGGCTCCACACTGGATATTCTGGGGACCGCACGGGAGCTGGATCAGGACGCTCTGGTCACCGACTTTGTCAATCTGTATGCCACAACCCCGTCCGGACAGCAGATTAAGAGTAGCACCTTCCATTTGATCGGGGCGGATTACAATCTGGCCCTGGGCATCAATTTCGATTACTCCTCCCTGGTTTACGCCAACCGCATCCTGGTGGACCTGATGAGCGCCGAGGCCGACCTGCAAAGCGCCATGTGGCACGGCGGCGAAGGGCAGCTGGACCAGGTGTTTGAGGAGTGCCTGGCGGCGGTGGGCAAGCCGGTGAACGCCCTGAACAAACGGGACCGGATGAAGATCATCGCTCTTCTGGATCAGAAAAACGCGTTTTCCTTCCGCAAATCGGTGCCCTTTGCGGCCAAGCGGCTCCAGGTATCCCGGTACACGGTGTACAAATACCTGGGCGAGCTTTCCGGGAGCGCCGGGGGACGGAACGAATCAAAAAAGGAGGAACCCTGATGGACCGCGCGCAGATCGAAGCCTATTTTGACGACCCCAAGCGTCAGGAGCAATTGGTTCAGGCCATCTCCCGCCTGGTGCGCATCCGCAGCGTACGGGAGGACGCACAGCCGGGCATGCCCTTCGGCCCCGGCCCCGCCGCCGCGCTGGCGGAAGCGCTCGCACTCTGCGGGGAGCTGGGCCTTTCCGCCCAAAACCACGAAAATTATGTGGGCACCGCCGACCTGAACGAAAAAGAGACCCGCCTGCACATCCTGGGCCATCTGGACGTGGTGGGCGAGGGCACCGGCTGGACCGTGACGGAGCCTTATACGCCCAAGCTGGTCGACGGCATGCTCTACGGCCGGGGCGCCGACGACGACAAAGGCCCTGTGGTATGCGCCCTCATGGCCATGCAGGCCGTGCGGGAGCTGGGGGTCGAGCTGAACTACAACGTACGCATGATCCTGGGCACGGATGAGGAGAGCGGCTCCGGGGACATCGCCTATTATTATGCCCGGGAGCCCTACGCCCCCTATACCTTCTCCCCCGATGCGGAATTCCCCGTGATCAACATTGAGAAGGGCAGCTATAAGCCCGCCTTTACCAAGACCTGGGCTCCGGAAACCGCCACCCCCAGGGTCACGGCGCTGCAGGGGGGCTTTCGCATCAACGTGCTGCCGCCCGAGGCGGAATGTGTGGTCACCGGCCTCTCCGCCGCGGCCGCCCGTCCCTATTGCGACCGCTCCGCCGCCGAGACGGGAGCGGTCTATGAGCTGAGCGAAGCGGGGGATGACCTGCGCATCCTCTGCCACGGCAAAGGCGCCCACGCCTCCCTGCCGGAGGAGGGCAACAACGCCATCACCGCGCTGCTGCATCTGCTGTGCGCCCTGCCGCTGGCCAAGGTGAGCAGCACCGCCGCGCTCCATGCCCTGAACGCGCTCTTCCCCCACGGGGACTGCGCGGGCCGCGCTCTGGGCATCGCCCAGTCCGACGCCGTCTCCGGCGCGTTGACGCTGGCCTTCTCCCTGCTGGAGGTCAACAAGCACGGCCTCTCCGGCCGTTTTGACAGCCGCTTCCCCCTGTGCGCCACGGAAGAGAACTGCAAGTTGGCCGCGGAGGCCGCCTTTGCCAAATTCGGCTTCACCGTGGAGGGCGGCATGGACGCCCCGCACCATACCGACGCCGATTCTCCCTTCGTGCAGACGCTGCTGCGCTGTTATGAGGCGTATACCGGGCGCACGGGCGAGTGCCTGGCCATCGGCGGCGGCACCTACGTCCATGATATCCCCGGCGGCGTGGCCTTCGGCTGCGGCATGCCCGGCTTCAACGGCAACATGCACGGTGCCGACGAGCACACCTGCATTCAGGATCTGCTCACCGCCTGCAAGATCTTCACGCAGGTCATCATTGACGTGTGCGCCTGAGCCGCCGCTCCGGGGCGGCTCAGACACAGAAAAGAGCAAAGAAAGGGAACGTGACCCCATGAGGCACATCTGCACGCGCGCCTGTGCCGCGGCCCTGGCGGCCGCCCTGGCCCTGTCCCTGGCGGCCTGCGGCGGCAGCGGCGTCAACACCGAGGTCGCCACGCAATACGTCCAGGGCATCCTGGACCGCAATTATCTCGGCCAGTATGACGCGGACTTTCTGGAACTGATCGACTGTTCGGAAAAGGAGGCCGAGGAGGACTATTTGGACGGCCTGGAGGTCGAGGCCAATTACTTTGCCGGCGTGTTCGGGATCGACTTTATGGAAGGCGACGTCCTGGACGAGGCCGTGGATCTGTACCGGCAGGTGTATGCCCGGTCCAGGTTCACGGTGGACCCCGCCGCCAAGATCGACGACGCCACTTATGGCGTGAAGGTCACGGTGGAGCCCATTGACGTATTTCATCTGGTCGCCGACGAGCTCACCTCCGACACGCCCGCCTCCTCCCTGGTGCAGGCGTTTGACGCCGCCTATTCAGATGTGGACGTAAACGCCATGACGGACGAGGAATATCAGGCCTACGACGCCGCCTGGGCCCGGATGATCATCGGCCTGACGCTGGAAAAGCTGCCGGAATCCGGCTATCTGGAAGCCGAGAGCAAGGTGGTCCAAGTAGTCCGGGACGAAGAGGATCTGTGGAGCATCCCCCAGTCCGACTATGACGATCTGGACGGGCGGATCATCGACTATAATTTCTGAGAAGCACAAGGCTGCCTTTCCCGCTGTTTCAGCTTATCGAACAAGCGGCAAAGCCACTTTTGGACCGTCTGAACCAGCGTGACCCGGCCCCGAATGGGGGCCGGGTCACGCTGGTTTTCATAGGGACGCTTCCCTGTACCGCTTGGCTGCACGGATGAATTCCCGGAACAGGGGGTGAGCCTTATTGGGACGGGATTTGAACTCCGGGTGGAACTGCACGCCCACAAACCAGGGGTGCTCCGGCAGCTCCACCACCTCTACCAGATGCCCGTCGGGCGACAGGCCTGCCAGCGTCAAGCCTTTGCTGGTAAGCACCGTACGGTAGTCGTTGTTGAACTCATAGCGGTGCCGGTGCCGCTCGCTGATCTCCTGGGCGCCGTAGGCCGCCGGGGCCCTGACCGCCTCCGGCGTGAAGCGGCAGGGGTAGGCCCCCAGGCGCATCGTACCGCCCTTGGCGGTCACGTCCCGCTGGTCGGGCATCAGGTCGATGACCGGGTGGGGCGTGTCGGCCAGTTCACTGGAATGGGCCCCCGCCAGGCCCGCCACGTTGCGTGCAAACTCCACTACCGCCATCTGCATCCCCAGGCAGATGCCGAAATAGGGCACCTGATGCTCCCTGGCGTATCGTACGGCGGAGATCATACCCTCCACCCCCCGGTCGCCAAAGCCGCCGGGAACCAGCACCCCGTCACATCCGGCCAGCACCTGGGCGGCATTTTCGTCGGTGACGCCCCCGGAGTCCACCCAGCGGACGGACACTTTCACATCGTTTTCGATCCCTCCGTGGGTCAGTGCCTCGGCCACCGACAGATAGGCGTCGTGCAGGGCGGTATACTTGCCCACCAGGGCGATCTCCAGCTGCTGCGTGGCGTTTTTGGCCCGCTCCACCATGGTCCGCCAGCCCTCCAGATCGGGCGCGGGGCAGTTCAGCCCCAGCCGCCGGCACACCACGTCGGCCAGTCCCTCCTCCTCCAGCATGAGAGGCACCTCGTACAGGATGGGCGCGGTCAGGTTGGGGATCACGTTCTCGGGGGGGATATTACAGAAGAGGGAGATCTTCTGGATGATGTCCCGGGGCACCGGATACTCGGAGCGGGCCATGATCACATCGGGCTGGATCCCCAGGGCCAGCAGCTCCTTCGCCGAATGCTGAGTGGGCTTGCTCTTAAGCTCTCCGGAGCCGGGGATGGCCACGATGAGGGAGACGTGAACGTACATCACGTTCTGGCGCCCCACCTCGGCCGCCACCTGACGGATGGCCTCCAGAAACGGCTGGGATTCGATATCGCCCACCGTGCCGCCGATCTCGGTGAGCACCACGTCCACCCCCTCGTTGCGTCCCACCCGGTAGATGCGTTCCTTGATCTCATTGGTGATATGGGGGATGACCTGGATGGTGCCGCCCAGGTAGGCGCCCTCCCGCTCCCGGTTCAGTACCGACCAGTAGACCTTTCCGGAGGTCACGGAGGAATGCACCGTCAGATTCTCGTCGGTGAAGCGTTCATAGTGGCCCAGGTCCAGGTCGGTCTCCGCTCCGTCGTCGGTGACGAAAACCTCGCCGTGCTGGTAGGGGCTCATGGTGCCGGGGTCTACGTTGAGATAGGGGTCGAACTTCTGGAGGGCCACCTTCAGTCCCCTGGCCTTCAGCAGCCGCCCCAGGGACGCCGCCGTGATGCCCTTGCCCAGGCCGGAGACCACGCCCCCGGTGATAAAGATATACTTTGCCATTGTGTTTCCTCCCATGCAGCATGGGACGCCATTGCCCCGGGACGCCATTGTCCCCGCCTTCTTCTCACAAAAAATCTGTTTCATTTTACTGCGCCGGGCCGGGCCCGTCAAGGGCTATCTGCAAGAAAACGCCTTCTCTCCTGCAACTTTTTTCGCAAGGTTGAAACCCTGTTGTGATCAGGCTTTTTCTGTGCTATAATGTTAAATTACCAACCCGATCAGGAGGTCGTCATCATGGTCACATTGGCCCAGAGGATTGAAGCGCTGCGTACGGAACGGGGCTTGAGCCGCCCGGCCCTGGCGGCGGAGCTCGGGCTGCCGAAAGGCGCCGTTGAAAAGTTTGAGACCGGCCGCCAGACCCCGTCCCGGGAGCAGCAGGAGAAGCTCGCGGGCTACTTTGGGGTCTCGCTGTTCTATCTCCGGGGCGAGAGCAACGACCGCACCCGGCAGGAAACCTGGATGGATGCCGCCTGGGATCAGGACGAACCGGCACGGCCTGCGCCCGCCCCCCGTCCCGCGCCGCCGCAGGCCCAGCCGTCCCAGCCCGGCGGCGGGATGCTGGACGCCCTGCTGGCCAGCAAGCAGACCCAGCAGCTGCTGCGCTCCATCGTGCTGGATACGCTTCGTTCTCCCGAGGGCCAGGCCCTGCTTGCCAACCTGATCCGCAAAGAACTGGCCGGCGGACGGTAAGCGGCCGCGCAGAAAGAAGGACGTTTGATGGAATATAAGCTTGGATTTATCGGTACGGGCAATATGGGCGGCGCGCTGGCCGTGGCCGCCGGCAAGTCCATGGACCCCCGCCGGATCGTCGTTGCCAACCGCACGCCGGAAAAGGCCCGGGCGCTGGCCGCTCAGGTGGGCTGCGCTGCGGCGGAGCACAACGAGGATGTGGCATCGCACGCCGAGTACATCGTCCTTGGCGTCAAGCCCAACGTCATGCGGGACGTGGTGCGGGGCCTCTCCCCCACGCTGGCGGCCTGCGTCCGGGCAGGCAAGCCCCGGGTGCTGGTCTCCATCGCCGCCGGGATCCCCGTGGCGGCCATCAAGGCCTGCCTGGAGGTGGATGTGCCCGTAATCCGGGTCATGCCCAACACGCCCGTCCTGGTGGGACAGGGCATGCTCCTGCTCGCCAGCAGCGCCCAGGACCCCGGCGAGGTCAGCGAGGAACGCTTTGCCGAATTCCAGCGCATGTTCGCCGCCGCGGGCGACTTTGAGCGCATTCCCGAGAGCGCCATGGATATTACCGGCGGCGTCAGCGGCTGCACGCCCGCTTATGTCTACCTGTTTATCGAGGCTCTGGCCGACGGCGCGGTGCAGACCGGCGTGCCCCGCGCGCTGGCCATGCGCCTGGCCGCCAAGGCGGTGCTGGGCAGTGCGGCGATGGTGCTGGAGACCGGGAAACACCCCGGCGCGCTGAAGGATGCGGTCTGTTCCCCCGGCGGCTCCACCATTATGGGCGTAGCCGCCCTGGAGCAGCACGGCTTCCGCGGCGCCGTGGCCCGGGCGGTGGTCCAGTCCACTGAAAAAAACTGCGCGCTGGGCAAATAGCGTTGAACCGGAAAGGAGCCTTCTTTGGGTCTGCCGAAACAGGCCCAAGGACTTGTTTCGGCAGACGGGTGGACGATGGGCAGGGTTCGGCTTCCTGCGAAAAGGCCGCCCGATGCGTCCTGAAATGGACCGTCTTTGATTTTGTTCCGCCGTCTGTCCGCGCCCGGGGTGCAGGCGCGTCAAGGGGCGCGTGCAAGCGCGGGAAGGCCCTCCGGAGGGTTTTGGAGCGCAACCCCGCAGGGCGGCGCGGAGACGGCGGCGGCTGCGCCGCCTTACGGACGCGGCACACCCCCTGGGGGTGAACTCTGCGAAGCGGACGATGACGATACGGTCTCAGCACGCCGAAGGGGGCCCCAAATGGGGCCCCCTTCGGCGTGTATTCTATAAGGCCGCGAGGATTTCCGCCGCTTCTTCCAGGTCCTCTGCCCGGCGCAGGCGGACCACCCGGCGGCCGGCCAGGCCGCTGATATCGGCACAGCAGGCGCAGCAGCCGCCCACGACCAGCAGCGCGTCGTACTCCCTGCCGGCCTCGGCCCGCACAAAACGGACGTTGGGGCAGCGCTCCGCCAGCCGGCCGACCAGTGCCGTCCGGTCGTAGCGCGGATTACAGCCGCCGCAGTACCGCACGCCGGTCACGGCATGCTCAGCCAGGGAACCGGGCTGGGTTCGATCCCGGCGTGTCATCCGGCATTCCTCCTTTTTGTTGGGACGCCGGCTCCAGGAGGGAGCCGGCGGTGGGACGGCTGGCGGGCGCCTTTCCCGCAGCCGCTTCTACCAGTCGCAGTGGAACCTGCGGGTGAAATGGCGGATCAGGTCGGGACGGAAATCGGGGTGGGCGATTTGGATGAGGGCGCGGGCGCGGTCGCGGAGGGTCCTGCCCTTGAGGTGGGCGGCGCCGTACTCGGTGACGATATAGTCCACGTCGTCCCGGCTGGTGGTGACGGCGGCGCCCTCGTCCAGGAGGGGGACGATCTTGGAGGTTCTGCCCTTCACCGTGGAGGGGAAGGCCAGGATGGCGCGGCCGCCCCTGGACATGGCCGCGCCGCGGATGAAGTCCACCTGGCCGCCGGTGCCGGAGATCTGCTTGTAGCCCACCGTCTCGGAGGCCGCCTGGCCCATCAGGTCCACCTGGACGCAGGAGTTGATGGAGACCATGTTGTCGTTTTGGCAGATGACGCGGGGATCGTTGACGTAGTCCACCGGGGCCATCATCACGGCGGGGTTGCGGTGCGCGTAGTCGTAGAGCCTCCGGGTGCCCATGAGGAAGGCCGCCACGCTCTTGCCGGGCTGGAGGGTCTTGCGGCGGTTGTTGATGACGCCCCGCTCCACAAGCTCGACCACGCCGTCGGAGAACATCTCGGAGTGGATGCCCAGATCGTTTTTATCGCCCAGGAACCGGAGCACCGCGTCCGGGATGGCGCCGATGCCCAGCTGAAGGGTGTCGCCGTCCCGGATGAGGGCAGCGCAGTTGCGGCCGATGGCCTCCTCCACCGGGCCGATGCTGGGGGGAGAGAGCTCGATGACCGGCGTGCTGCGGGGCACGAAGCAGGTGATCTGTTCCACCGGGACGGTGGAATGCAGGCCCAGGGTAAAGGGCATCTGGTCGTTGACCTGGGCGATGACGGTCCTGGCCTGCTGTACGGCCTGGTACGTGTAGTCCACCGACACGCCCAGGGAACAGTTTCCGTTTTCGTCCGGCGGGGTCACCTGGATCAGGGCCACGTCCACCGGCAGCACGTCCGGGTCCCGGAAGAAGCCGGGCACCTCCCAGAAGAAACAGGGGGTGAAGTCCCCCCGGCCCTCAAAGACCGCGTCCCGGGTGGCGCCGCCCACGAAGAGGGCGTTGTGGCGGAAGGCGCCGGCATACTCCGGCCTGCAGTACTCCGCCTTGCCCATGGCCACCATGTGGACGATCTCCACATTTTCATAGGCCGCCGCGTTTTGCACCAGAGCGTCCAGCAGGCAGGAGGGCTCGCCGCAGGCGTGGCCCACCACCACCCGGTCGCCGGAGCGGATCAGCCCCACCGCCTCCTCCGGGGAGGCGGTATGGGATGCATAGTAAGCGTTCCAGTCGGCCATG
>NZ_JANGBE010000054.1:0-11472 GCF_024462255.1 Flavonifractor sp. DFI.6.63
CCTTAAGGGGCAGCCCGTGAAAGAAATGCGGTCGGCAAACCTTTCGGGGCCCCTTAAGGGGCTTCGTCCGTATCATGCCCTTCTAGGGCTTACTCAAGCCTCCGGCTTTGCCGGAGGTTTTGACTTGCTGTGGAATGTGCCTGTTCTCAGGGCAGGTAGTCTGTCGGGTCGACGGGAGAGCCGTCCTGCGCCATCTCAAAGTGCAGATGAGCGGGCAGGGCGCTTTCGGCGATGGCGGTTTTCCCCACGGAGCCCAGCACGTCTCCGGCCCGCACGGTGTCGCCGATCTCAACGGTGGGCACGGCGGCCAGATTGGCGTAGCAGCTGGTCAGCCCGCTGCCGTGGTCCAGATAGACGGTGGTGCCCATAAAGTCGTCCTGCACCACGTCGATGACGGTGCCTGCGGCGGCGGATACCACCTGAGCGCCCAGCTCTGCGGAAATGTCGATGCCGCTGTGGGTGCGCCAGTCGCCCATGGTGGCGTCATAAGCCAACGCCTCCACACTGTACTCGGAGATCAGCGTGCCCTTCACCGGCCAGGCAAAGACCGTGGGGGCGGCGGGCTGGGGGGTCGCTGCGGGCGTGGCCGCGGGCGTGGGACTGGGGGCGGGCGTCGTCCGGACGGCCGTCTGAGCCTGAGGCGCCGGCGTGGGCGTGACGCGCACCGCCGGGGACGCGGATGCCGGAGTGGGGGTCACAGTGACCTGAGCCGGTCCGGCCACGGCTGTGCCGGGATCCTTGTCGGGGGAGAGGGAAGAAAAGAGATAATAGCCCGAGATTCCAATTGCGGCGACGCACAGGAACAGGACTATGTAGAAGCCCTTCCCCGCCATAAAGTCGCCGAAGCGTTCCATAAATGGTTTTTTCATGCGTTTCAGCACCTCCAAGCCTATTTTGGACATGCCTGCGGGCGGTTATACATGAAAACCAAAAATTTTGAAAAAACACTTGACCTTCCAGTGGGGGGAGGGAGTAAAATCCGGTACGTTTTTAAGAAACTTTAATGGATTCTTCAGGAAGCGCAGAAGGTTTTCTGTTATCCTGAGACAAACCGGACGCTCCGGCGCACCGATTGTGAACGAATTGCGAATTTTGCAGCCGCGGCATTGACAGAGCGGGAAGGGCGGGCTAAGATACATGACAGATTGTCATATCACGGTACAGCGGGGAGGGACGCACGGTGCCCAGCGCCACATTTTTCAATCTGCCGCCGGCCAAGCGGGAAAAACTCCTGGCGGCGGCGCGGGCCGAATTTGTCCGGGCCCCCTTTGCCCAGGCCTCGGTCAACCGGATCATCCATGGGGCGGGGATTCCCCGGGGCAGCTTTTACATGTATTTCGCAGACAAAGAGGAACTGTTCCGCTATCTGATGGAGGACTTCGGCACGCAGCTCATCCGCCAGATGGAGCGCCTGCTGGAAGAACGGAACGGAGCGGTATTCGCCGCGTTTCTGGACCTGTTCGATTACGTACAGGACCGCCGGGCGGAATACCGGGATCTGCTGAACATCCTCCGGCGCAACGGCGATATGCGCCCCGGCCTGTTCCCGGGCGAATGCCGGGGGGGCCTGCCGGAGGGCCTGCGGGAGCGGATGGACCTCGCGCGGCTGGACCTGCGGGAGGCGGGCGACCTGGAAGCCATCCTCCACCAGCTCTTTTTCCTCACCGGAGGCGCCCTGATGCGCTCGGCCGGACCCGGCGGGCCGGAGGCGGCCCGGGCCGGACTGGTCCGCCGGATGGACATACTCCGCAGGGGCGCGGAAAAGCAGGCCGCCCCGCCTGCCGGAAGCGCGGCAGAAGCTATTTGAAGTAAGGAGTAAGCGAATATGGAAGCAACCCAAGTCAAAACGCAGACGCAGCAGAACGCACCGGCCCAGTTCAAGCCGCCGAAAAAGAAACGCAGATGGGTCAGGCGCCTGGTGGCGGTACTGGTCGTCGCGGCGATCCTCGCCGTTTTGCTGCTGCGGCTGATGAGCGCGGGCACCCAGGCAGTGGCGGGAGCCTATCTGTCCGACACCGCCCAGGTACGCGAGATGACGGTGGCCGTCTCCGGAACCGGCACCATCCAGCCCAATCAGTCCTACAAGGTGACCACGCTGATCAGCGGCGAGGTGCTGGAGGCCCCCTTTGAGGAGGGGCAGACGGTCAACAAGGGCGATCTCCTCTTCCGCATCGACGCAAAGGATGTGGAGAACAATATCCAGCAGCTGGAGCTCAACCTGCGCTCGGCCCAACTCAACCTGGACGATCTGCTCAAGCGGCAGGCGGACAACCGGGAGGATTGCGCGGTAAGCGCCGAAGCCGACGGCGTGATCACCAAGCTGTATGTGGAACAGGGAGACGCCGTCATGGCGGGGGCTCCCATCGCAGACCTGCTGGACCGGGAGCGGATGAAGCTGACCGTCCCCTTCCAGTCCGCCGACGCGGCGGGGTTTTATGAGGGGCAAAGCGCCGTTGTCACGGTGGACGGCACCGCCCAGACGCTGACGGGCACCGTGGATTCCATCGCCGCCACCGACGAGGTGGGCCCCGGCGGCGCCCTGGTGCGGCAGGTGACGCTGCTGGTTCAGAATCCGGGCGCGCTCAGCGACGCCAGCCGCGGAACCGCCGCCATCAGCGGCGCGGCCTGTGCATCGGGGGGCGCCTTTACATACGCAGCTTCCAAGCAGATCGTGGCCAAGGCCAGCGGCGACGTGGACGCCCTCTCCATCCGTGAGGGGGACCGGGTGACCGACGGGCAGGTCGTGGCGGTACTCTCCCAGACCGATATGGATACCCAGATCGAAAGCGCCCGGATCCAGGTGGAGAATGCCCGGCTCTCCCTCCAGAATGCCCGGGATAAGCTGGAGGACTACTCGATCACCTCCACCATCACCGGCACGGTCATCGAAAAGAACGTGGACGCGGGGGACAACGTGGGCGGCAGCACCGCCGCCACCGCGGGCTACACCTATATGGCGGTCATCTACGACCTGTCCGAGCTGACCTTCGACGTGAGCGTAGACGAGCTGGACATCAACAAGATCCGGACGGGCCAGCGGGTGGAGATCACGGCGGACGCACTGGACGGGAAGAGCTTCACCGGGGTGGTGGATAAGGTCAATATCAACGGCACCACGGTAGGCGGCTACACCACCTATCCCGTCACCGTCAAGGTGGACGGCTCGCCGGCCGAACTCTATCCGGGCATGAACGTCTCCGCCAAGATCGTGGTGGAGCAGGCCGGGCAGGTTTTGTGCATCCCGGTGGATATGGTGGGCCGGGGCGACACGGTGCTGGTGGCCGGTCCGGGCTGTCTGGACGAGAACGGCAGCGTAGTCGATCCGACCGCCATCGAGGAGCGCCAGGTGACCCTGGGCCGCAACGACGAGGAGTATATCGAGGTCCTCTCCGGTCTGGAGGAGGGGGACGTGGTGCTCAGCGAGAACCAGGCCTCCAACGCCATGGCCGCCATGATGGGGATGGGGATGTGACCATGCAGCATCTGATCGAACTCAGGGATGTCTATAAGATCTACCAGATGGGCGACACCGCCGTCCACGCGCTGGACGGCGTGACCCTGACGGTGGACCGGGGGGAGTTCGTGGCCATCGTGGGCCAGTCGGGCTCCGGAAAATCCACCGCCATGAACATCATCGGCTGTCTGGACGTACCCACCAGCGGCACCTATCACCTGGGGGGCGTGGACGTGTCCACCATGGATGACGACCAGCAGGCCGAGATCCGCAACCGGATGCTGGGCTTTATCTTCCAGCAGTATAACCTGATCCCCAAGCTCAACGTGCTGGAAAATGTGGAGCTGCCCCTGCTCTACGCGGGATTGCCCGCCTCGGAACGGAAGGAGCGGGCCAGGTCCGCCCTGGAGCGGGTGGGCCTGGGGGATAAATGCAAAAACCTGCCCGCCCAGCTCTCCGGCGGCCAGCAGCAGCGGGTCTCCATCGCCCGGGCCCTGGCGGGCAATCCGTCGGTGATCCTGGCCGACGAGCCCACCGGCGCGCTGGACTCCCGCACCGGGCGGGACGTGCTCAATTTCCTCCAGAAGCTCAACGCGGAGGGGGACACAGTGGTCCTCATCACCCACGACAATTCCATTGCCGTGAGAGCAAAGCGCATCGTCCGCCTTCAGGACGGCAGGATCATCTACGATGGGGATGCCCACGATCCGCAGGCCGTGGTCCAGCCCGGCGAGGACGATGCCCCGGCAGACGCCGGAGCGCGGGAGGTGCTGGGCGTATGAGCTTTGCGCAATCCTTCCGTCTGGCGGTCAAATCCCTGCTGACCAGCAAGATGCGGGCCCTGCTGACCATGCTGGGTATCATCATCGGCGTGGCCGCCGTCATCGTCATCGTCTCCCTGGGCAACGGGATGGAGCAGTACATGAACGACCAGTTTGAGAAGATGGGGGTCAATCTGATCCAGGTGCAGGTCTACGGACGGGGCGGCTCACGCTCGGTGGAGCCCGACGATATGTATGCCCTGGTGGACCGCTACCCGCAGTATCTCAGCGATGTAAGCCCCTACGTGAGCACCCGCGCCGCCGTGCGCCAGGGCCGCGACAACTATGCGCGCACCACCATCTACGGCGTCAGCGAGGCGTATTACGACTATGCCTCCGGCAAGAGCATGGGGGGCGAAAAGCTGGAGCGGGGCCGTTTTTTGCGGTACATCGACGTCAGCCGCTACCAGAACGTATGCGTCGTGGGCTCCTATCTGGATCAGGAGATGTTCAACGGCACGTCCCTAGGAAAGAGTATGACCATCGGCGGCGTGCCCTACACGGTGGTGGGCGTGCTGGAGGAGAAGGCCGACTCCACCGAGGGCAGCGGCGACGATGTGATCTTTATCCCCTACGGAAACGCCCTGCACCTCAGCGGACTGTCCGACGCGAACCTGTACCTGTTCACCTCCGCGGATAAGGACGCCGCCCCGGCCGCCAAGGGCGTGATCGAAAAGCGGCTTTACCAGACCTACCAGAGCAGCGACTACTACTTTGTCATGAGCTCGGCGGAGATGATGGACGCCATGAACTCCATGCTGGACACCCTCATGGTCATCCTCATCATCATCGCCGCCATCTCCCTGCTGGTGGGCGGCATCGGCATCATGAACATCATGCTGGTGTCCGTCACCGAGCGCACCCGCGAGATCGGCATCCGCAAATCCCTGGGCGGCAAACGCAGGGATATCCGCAGCCAGTTTATCATCGAGGCGGGCACCACCTCCGCGATCGGCGGCGTCATCGGTATCGCGCTGGGCATCCTTCTGGCGAATGTGATGACGGCGGTGGTGGGCGCGGTGCTGGGCACCGGGACCGACGGATTTGTGGCCATACCGACGCTCGGCGGCATCCTGGTGGCCTTCTGCGTATCGGTGGGCGTGGGCATCCTCTTCGGTTACCTGCCCGCCAACAAGGCCGCAAAACTCAACCCCATCGACGCGCTGCGGTATGACTGAGCCGGTAGATCCGGCCCCCTGCGGGTGCAGGAGCGCCCTGCCGCGCGGGATGCGCCGTCCCGGCAGGCGCGTGCCTCTTGCCACCGGGGGCCGGGGGGTATATGATAAACAGGATGGGGGCCGGCACCCGCGCCGGCCTGCGTTCCGACTTTCCACGAGAAGGAGAAAACGAAGATGAAGAAACGACTGCTATCCGGCCTTTTGGCCGCAGTGTTGGTCCTGGGGCTGGCCCCCGCCGCCCTGGCGGCGGCGCCGGCGGAGGATGAAGCCGCTCAGGTCCTGGCCGCCCTGGATATCATGGTGGGCGATTCCGACGGGAACCTGGAGCTGGGGCGCGCCGTCACACGGGCGGAATTTACCAAAATGGCGGTGGCCGCCTCCACCAGCCGCGACGCAGTGGGCGATACGGTCCCGGTCAAACCGTATCCGGACGTGCCCCAAACCTACTGGGCCGCCCCCTGGATCAAGGCGGCGGTGGACCTGGGACTGGTGCAGGGAGACCTGAGGGGCTACTTCAACCCCACCCAGACCATTACCCTGGCCGAGGGCGTGACCATCGTGCTGCGCCTGCTGGGCTATCCGGACAGCGCCTTCACCGGCGTATGGCCTTCCGGCCAGATGGCCCAGTACAAGGCCCTGAAGCTGAACGAGGGGGTAAGCTGCGCCGCAAACGACGCCATGACGCGCCGGGATGCCCTGTACCTGTTCTATAACCTTATGATCACCAAGAACACCAGCGGCGTGTACCACCTGAACGTGCTGGAGCCCGCCCGGAACCTGGTGAGCCAGACCGGTACGCTGGACCGGGTGGCCCTTGTCAACTCCGCCATGGAGGGCCCCGTGGTGGCCGGGAGCGGCTGGCAGAGCCAGGTGCCCTTCGACGTGAGCGGCGCCAGGGTCTACCGCTCCGGGAGCCTGTCCGCCCTGTCCGCCATCCGGGATCAGGACGTGGTGTACTGGTCCAAATCCATGCGCACCGTCTGGGCCTATACCAATCAGGTCACCGGCACCTATCAGGCGGCCTCGCCCTCCGCGTCGGCCCCCACGGCGGTGACGGTGGCGGGGAAGAGCTACGCCATCGAGACCGCTTCCGCCGCCTTTGCCCTGTCTGACCTGGGGGAGTACCGGGTGGGGGATACCATCACCCTGCTGCTGGGCCGTGACGGCGGGGTCGCCGCCGTGTCCGGCGGGGCGCCGGAGGGCACGCTGCTCTACGGCGTGGTCACCGCCATCGCCGACGCCGCCTATGACGACGGGGCGGGCGGCGCCTATACCGCCCGGACCGCCACCGTCTGCGCCACCGACGGGACCGCCTACCGCTATCCCTTTGACCGAAACGATCTGAAGGTGGGGGATCTGGTGCGGGTAAACGCCGTCCAGGACGGCTTTGCGCTCAAACGCCTTACGGCCGTCAAGCTGACCGGGAAGGTGTCCAACGACGGCAAGCGCCTGGGTTCCTATGAATTTGCCGACGACGTGGAGATCCTTGATACCTATGAGAACTGCACGCCCATCCGGGTCTATCCCGACCGTCTGGCGGGAAGCAGCCTCACCGGCAGCACCGTGCGCTTCTATGTCCTCAACGCCCAGGGAGAGATCAGTCATTTGATCCTGAAGGACGCCACCGGGGACCTGCACCAGTATGGGGTCATCACCTCGGTCACAGAGGTGTCCATGGGCCTGAATACGGCGTCCAACTACGTCTATGACGTGGGCGGCATGCCCCAGGCGTTCTCCTCCGAGACCACCGTGTTCAACCTGAAGGTGGGGCCCTGCCAGGCCAAGATGAAGGGGCCCCAGAGTGTGGAGCGGCTGTATAACCTGACGCCGGTGGACGTGGAGACTGTGGACGGCGGCGCCGTGCTGGGCACGGACGGCAAGCAATATACGCTCTCCGAGACAGCGGTCTATTACGTCAGGACCGGGAGCGCCGAGTATCAGCTCTCCAGCCTCGCCCGCGTCCAGGCGGGTGATTACGACCTGACCGCCTGGTACGACAAGCCGGAAAACGAGGGCGGACGCATCCGCGTGATCATCGCCGACTGAGGAATGCGCCAGCGCGCATCCCCCGGGTACCCCTCGCCCCTGCGGGCGCGAACGCTGCGGGGCTTTTTCGGCAAAGCGACACCGGCGCACGTGTTTTTCGTGCGCCGGTGTTTTTTACAGCAGCAGGCCCACGCTCCAGCCGATGGTGGCGAGCAACGCGCCGGCGGCCACCCAGGCGGGGGCGGGCACGCGGGGCCGGGGGCGGCCCAGACGCACGTTGCGGCGCAGATATCCGTCGGCCACCCGCCGGGCCTCCTGGAGCACCTGCTCAGCCGAGACGCCTTGCCCGAAGGCGTCTTCCTTCACGATAAAGATCGCCTGTTCAAACAGGCGCGGGTCGGGGGATTTTACCACGATCACCTGTCGGGACACGCCTTTGACCACAGCCGCCACATCCTTTCCTGATACCTTCCAGTATCGCCCTTTTTTGCCGCCGCTATTCCGTGCGTGGAAAGGATTTCCGCTCATAAGGGACGGAAATTTTCCGTAGACTAAAACCGTATTGGAAGGAGGCGGACCTATGGCGGAAAAGAAACGGCTGGCTCTTGCGCTGGCCCTTTTGTTCGCGGTGAACAGTATCATCATCTCCCAGGCCCAGAGCGCCCAGGCGGCCACATACCGGGTGGGCTCCACCGGAAGCGAGGTGCGCACCATCCAGACCAAACTGAAAAATTGGGGCTACTACGACGGCTCGGTGGACGGCATCTACGGCAGCCAGACCGCCGAGGCGGTAAAATACTTTCAGCGCTCCAACGGCTTGAGTGCGGACGGCATCGTAGGTGCGGCCACCCGGAAGGCACTGGGCATGCCCAGCGCCGGAACCTCCGGCAGCCAGTCCGCAAGCCTGGACCTGCTGGCCCGGGTCATCTCCGCCGAGGCCCGGGGAGAGCCCTACAGCGGGCAGGTGGCGGTGGGCGCGGTGATTCTGAATCGGGTGGAGCACCCCTCCTTTCCCAACACCGTCGCGGGGGTGGTCTACCAGCCGGGAGCCTTTACCTGCATGGTGGACGGGCAAATCGACCAGCCGGTGGCCGATTCCGCCGTCCGCGCCGCCCGGGAGGCACTCAACGGCGCCGACCCCAGCGGCGGAGCGATCTACTACTTTAACCCCAGCACGGCCACCAGCGCCTGGATCTGGAGCCGTCCCCTCATCAAAGTCATCGGGAACCACCGCTTTTGCTCCTGAGGGCGGGGAGCTCCGTCGCGCTGTGCGCCGTGCGTCCCCGCGCGTTCGTGTTTGGCTGAACGGGCGCGGACCGGCCCGGCCGTGCGGGAGTCCGGCTGCGGGGCAAGCCGTTTTCGGGTCAAGGCATTACCGCATGATTCAGCGCGTGCGGATCGGCGCGAAAATTTGTGCCGCAAAAAGGCGCAAAACCGCAGGAATACTTTGCGTATTACAAGGTTTTGCAACGCATTTGTGGGGCAAATTGGCCGCCAAGACGTGCGTGGGGAATTGTGCGGTGACGCCTTAAAACAGCCGCTTTTCGTAAATAGGCGTATACCGCAGCAGGCCGGAGCGGCGCTCCGAGCACATCAGGGTCAGCCGGTCCAGGGTCAGCTCCAGGGGCGTCAGCAGGCCGGACAAGCGGCCCTCGTCCATGGAGCGGGGAAGGATCGCGCGCCGGGCAAGGGTCAGATGGGGCCGGTAGGCGCGCTCCTCCAGCGGGAAGCCAGCCCCCGCCAGCGCATGGGAGAGCTGCCACTGGGCCTCAGTGAGGCCGGGCGCGGCCTGTACGCCCACCCATAGGATATCCCCGCTGGAACGGCGGAACCTTCCCACGCCGCAGGTGCGCAGCGGGAAGGGCGGTGCGTCCACCGTATCCATGGCGGCAATCACGTCGTCCAGACGGTCGGTCTCTCCCAGAAAGACCAGGGTGAGATGATAATTTTCCCGCCGGGTAAAATTCCCGCGTACGCCCTGGTCCGCCAGGGCCCGGGCCGCCCTGTCCAGAGCGTCCTTCCAGGACTCCGGCAGCGCCGCCGCCACAAACAGACGCATATAAGACGCCTCCTCTTTTCCGTAAGGTCCCGCTTCCCGCAGGGAACAGCCTGAGTATAGCAGAGGCGGGCTTGGCCCGCAAGGGCCGGGCCGCGTGCTAAAATCCTGTTGACAAACCGGAGCGGAATCAGTAGAATGGCCTTAATAAAATTTCCCTCAAGTGTCCCTCCTAGAGGAATGATAGACAACCGGGTGAGAATCCCGGACGGTACCGCCGCTGTAAGCGCTGAGGCCGCTGCTCGTTGATGAAGATCAGCCACTGGGAAACCGGGAAGGCAGAGCACGGACGCAGGAGAGGCAGCTCTCCCTAAGCGTAAGTCAGAAGACCTGCTTGAGGACGTCCCTGCCACGCGTTATGGCATAGGGGACTTTTTGTTGCGGAAAACCGGCCGCGGCAGCGTTCAGCGCTGCCGCGGCTTTCTGCGTCCACGGGAGGGGTGCGTCCGCTGGAACAAGGGGGGATTTTATAGACTGGAGCGATCCATAACATGAGGAGGAAACTATGAAACGAATCGGAATGAGCATCCTGTCCTTGGCCCTGCTGCTTTGCCTGGCGGCTTGCGGGAACACGAACCCCGCCGCGTCCGGGACCGCCGCCCCGGAGACGGCTGTGCCGGAGACCGCCGCGCCCCAGGAGGATTACGACGGCAAGCTGGTGTTGGACGGCCCCATGGAACTGGAGTATGCCCGGAATTTTGCCGTCGACCGCTATAAGGGCGGCTACCGCATGTTCACTGCCGGCACCACCGGGAACACCTATCTGGTGGTGCCCGAGGGCATGAGCGTCCCCGAGGAGCTGGAGGCGGGCGTGGTGGTTCTGCAGCAGCCCATCGACCGGGTCTATCTGGCCAGCACCGGCATGACCTCACTGGTGGCCGCCATGGGCGGGCTGGACCACGTGAAGCTGGTGGCCAACGACGTGGAGGACTGGTACATCGAAGATGTGGTGGCGAAGATGAACGAGGGCAGCATCGCCTTCTCCGGCCACTATAAGGAACCGGATTATGAGCAGATGACCGCCAACGACATTCAGCTGCACGTGGATACCACCATGATCGACAACAATCCAGAGGTGCTGGAGAAATTTGACGAGCTGGGCATCCCCTCCATCGTGGAGAATTCCTCCAAGGAGGCCCATCCCCTGGGCCGTGTGGAGTGGGTAAAGCTGTTTGGCGTACTCTTCGGCATGGAGGAGCAGGCCGAAGCCTATTTTGAGGCGCAGAAGGCCCTTGTGGAGGACGCCACCGCCGCGCAGGCGTACGGCAAGACCGTGGCCATGGGCTACATCACCTCCACCGACAAGTGCTATGCCCGCAACGGCGGCGACTATATGGCCCAGCTGATCGGCATGGCCGGCGGCACGTACATCCTGGCCGATATGGAGCCGGAGAAGAGCGGCAATACCAATATGACCTTTGAAGAGTGGTACGCCGGCAACAAGGACGCGGATTACCTGTTCTATGTGAACTTTGCCCGCTCCTTTGCCTCCATCCAGGAAATGATCGACTATAACCCCCTGTTTGCCGACTTCAAAGCGGTGCAGGACGGCAATGTCTGGATCACCTCGCCGGACTTTACCCAGTCTACCGCCGCCATCGCCTCCATCCTGTCGGATATGAACGCCATTCTCGCCAGCGCCGACGGCGATGTGACCACCGACCATCTGATCAAGCTGTCCTGAGGGCCACGCCAGCGGCAGGTGGGAGAACCCGCCCTGCCGTTGGCGGGGGGGAAGGCCGCGTATAGCCTCGCCCCCGCGGCCGTGAAACATGCGTCTGCGCCCGCACGGGGCAGCCGTCGGCGGCTTTGCGGCCTTGCGGACGCCGCGTCCCCTTTACGGAGAAGGACGCGGGCGGCCCTGGGGGACCCAGGCGGACCCAGGCGTCAGCGGGGGGGCTGCAGGTCCTTGAAAAGTGCCGGCATGTTTGAGCGGCGCGGCGGGCTTGTTCGCCGCGCCGCGGGGGGGGGGGGGCG
>NZ_JANGBE010000055.1:0-10943 GCF_024462255.1 Flavonifractor sp. DFI.6.63
GTTTCTTCCGGCGGCAGCAACGGTTTGATCCGTTCCCATTGTTCTTTTGTTAATTCATATCGTTTCATGCCCTTAGCTTCGCATAACTTGCTTTATTGTGCAACTTTTATTTTTCAAACAAGCCCTAGGAGCAAAATATGCCGAGTTGAGAGGGCTTGCCTCTTCGTTGCAAGAAAGGAGCAGGGACCTAAAGAATCAACTTTCTACCGAAAGAAAAGCATTTTTTGATGTCATGGGGAATAATGCGTTGTTTACGGTGCATTCCGACTTGACAGATGGGCTGATCATTGAAGATATTCTTGCGCCGGATGGAAGCAGCCTTCTTGCAGCCCTGGGGTTCAGTGTTCCTGCCCCCTATGATGAGGAGGGGCGTGCTTTCATCGAGAACAATCAGGTTGAGATGATTACTCCAAATGCCGCCCGCTGCTTTCAACACAAAGAGGCAATAAACATATTTTATGAAGGAATAGGTTCTGCTCCGTATGACATTTATATTGGCTCTACCGATATGTATGTCCGCATGAATGTTATCTTTTATAAAAACCAGGATAACGGGCATATCATGTGCTACTGTATGTGTACAGATATTAGCGAACAATATAAAGAAATCCGGCAGCTCAAAAAGCTGGAAACGATAAATGAACAGCTGAAATATGAATCGACTCATGACGGAACTACAAGGCTATTGAATAAATCAGCTGCGCAAGAACAAATCAAAACTTGCATCAACAGGAAGGACGGCAAAACAGGGGCATTGGTTTTGATAGATATCGATAGCTTTAAATCCATTAACGACCGTTTTGGCCATACTGTTGGAGACAAAGCTATTCTCAGTGTTGCCGAAACAATAAGAAAGAGGTTTCGGCAAACAGATGTATTAAGCCGTTTTGGCGGAGACGAATTTGTTGTTTTCATAAAAGATGTCTCCAATCCTTCGGGGCTCATGGATAGGATTGCAGACTTCTTATCGCATGTGACCGAACTGGTGATCGAAAAAGATAGGTCTGTTTACTTGACCTGCAGTGCTGGGATTGCCATCGCCAAGAATGGTGAAACGGATTTTGATACGCTTTACCGTCACGCAGACACAGCCCTGTACGTTTCGAAAAATAACGGGAAAAATAGATATTATGTATATTCAGAGGAAATGAGGCTTGAGGATGCGTCTGTTGGCTCGGTAGAGCTTAGCCCCCAATAGACTATATACAAAGCAAATAAAATTATAGATACCAACAAATATGAGGTAAAAGGTCTGGACATTCCAAGGCGGCGGCTGTATACAGCCGCCGCCTTTTGCAAAACGCCCCCGGCTATGTCGATCGGGAAACATAGCGTTACTCCTTCAAAAATCTTCCGTCCTGCCCAAACGTGAAGCGGCCGCCCGCCGCCTCGGCGAAGTGCAGCTTGGCGATGCCCAGGTCGATCCAGTCCATCGCCCGGCTGGCGTCCACCGCCGCCGTGACCGTGCCGCCATCATAGGTAAAGACCGGTTTCTGGCGGTTCACCGCGCTGGGAGCCAGACGCACGGCCTCCATGGCCGCCAGGACCCACGCGGGCGCGGTTTCATAGCCCCGCAGCCGCTGGGATACCGGCTTTCGTTTGCGGCTGAGGGCATGTCGAATCAGCTTCTCCTTCGTGGACTGCTCTGCCACATGGCCCACCGTTATCACGCACAGCATGGTTTCCCCATTGGGGATTGCGAACTGCCCCCGGTCAAAGGTGCCGCCGACCCAGCAGGTGCCAAGGCCCATGTCCGTCAAATCCAGCATCAGCTGCTCGCCGTAATAGCCGAGCTTTTCGGCCAGGTCAGGCAGGTCCGCCGCCCCCTTCAGAACGATGACGGAGCGCACGCCGGAGAACATTCCGTAGCTCTTTCGCATGGAGGTGAACGCCTTCCCGGCGTCCTCCGCAAAGGCGAAGGCCAGCCCGGATTCCCGGTTCAGTCCGTCGACCCCTGCGCGGATGTCCTCCTGCAGCTCCGCCGCGATGGGCGTTTGCAGATAGCTCCGCCTGGAGATGCGATTGCGGATGGCCGCTCTCATATAATGATCCCCTCGCAGTGGTCGATCTCGTGCTGGATGATCTCCGCCGTCCAGCCGGTGAAGGTCTTGAAGCGCACCTGGAACGCCTCGTTCTGGTACCGCACCTTGATGGACCGGAACCGTTTCACCGTCCGGGCACCGGTGAGGGACAGGCAGCCCTCCTCCGCCTGATAAGGCCCGGAGCATTTGACGATCTCCGGGTTGAACAGGACCATGTGAGTGCCCCCGTTGTCGAAGGCGATGATGCGCTTGTTCGCGCCGATCATGTTGGCCGCCATGCCCACGCAGCCATCCTTGTGAGCTTCCAGCGTTTCCAGTAAATCCTGCGCCACGCAGAGGTCGTCCGCCGTAGCCGGCTTGGCCTTCTGGGCGAGAAACGCTTCGTCCTTGCAAATTTCCCGAATCATATACGGTCTCCCCCGTGTGTTTATTCTCCTGCCAGCCACTTCAGGGCGCTGAAGGCGTGGAGCGCCGCGCCCCGGGTCAGAATGTCCTCGTTGAATACGACGTTTTCATTGTGCATGGGTTTTCCGAACCGCGGGTCCTCTGCCGCCGTACCGGCGCCCAGCAGCAGATAGGCGCAGGGCAGCTCGTAGGTGTAGGACGCGAAATCCTCCGAGCCCATTCCGCCCTCGTCCAGGGGGTAGACAGAGCGCTCCCCGAACAGCTCTCCGGCGAACCCCGCCATGCTGTCCACCAACTCCGGATCGTTGATCAACGGCGGCGCAGAGGCCAGCTCCTCCGCCGCAGCGCTGCCCCGGAAGGCCTCCGCCGTACCCTTGGCGATGACCCCGATGCGGTGCATGATCTTCGCGGAGAGCTCCCGATCAAAGGTGCGGATGCTGCCCTCCAGCACAGCCTCCTGCGGAATGATATTGGGGGCCTCGCCGCCGCTGAATTTCCCGATGGTCACAACAGCGGGCGTCTTTGCGGCGATCTCTCTGGCGGTGATGGTCTGGAGCGCCAGATAGACATGGGCGGCGATGTTGAGGGGGTCCACGCCGGTCTCCGGCATGGCGCCGTGGCAGCCCACGCCCCGGACGGTCACACGGAACAACGTGCAGCCTGCCATGAAGGTTCCCCGGCCGCACAGCACCAGACCGGAGGGTGTGCCGGAGTTGACGTGCAGCGCCAGTCCGGCCTGAGGTCTCGGGTCGTTCAGAACCCCTGCCGCCAGCATGGCCTTGGCTCCCGTAAAACCCTCCTCATCGGGCTGGAACACCAGCTTAACGGTACCCTTCAGCTCGTTTTGATGCGCTCGCAGAAGCCGCGCCGCCCCCAGCAGCATGGCCGCATGCATATCGTGGCCGCAAGCGTGCATGGCGCCGTTTTCAGACCGAAACGCCAGATCCGCCTGCTCCGTGATCCTCAGGGCATCCATATCGGCCCGCAGCAGGATGCACCTGCCCGTGTCCTCGCCGGTGATGGAGGCGACGATGCCGCTCTCGCAGATCTCCTCCGGCTCGTAACCAAGGGCGGTAAGCCGCCGCTTCACATATGCGCTGGTTTCCGGCAGGCAGGTGCCCACCTCGGGACTTCGATGGAGATTCCGCCGGTCGGCAAGGATCTCCGATCGGAATTGCTCCGCGGAATCCAAAATTGCTGTTGCATCGATCATGATATCATACTCTCCTTACAGTTGTGTCTATCCCGAATCATGTCATGTTCTCCCGGTTTTCTTGCGGAGCTTTAATTCCACATTTCTTCTGCCGGCGATCGTTTGAAGTACCTCCGCCGCGTATCGGCTCTTTTCCTTCATGGGCAGTTCCCCGGCGGTGTACAACTGCTCCATGGCCTCCCGCAGCTCGGACAGCTCCAGCAAATTGACCGCCAAGCAAAAGAAGGTCTTTCGGCGGCCGTCGTTATAGTGTTCCAACAGCTGGTTCAAAATCTGCACCTTCTCCGCCTGCTCGCGGTTGTACGCGCAGACGCCGATCTTCCGCGCCCGTTCCAGATCCGCTTTCTGCCGTCTGTGGGTGATAAACGAGTCGAATTCCTCGCATCCGCTGTATTTTTCACAAGGGTATCGCCCGCATTCATGGCAGTATTCCACTTTTCCATGCTCCAGGCTGCACCGGGCGATGGCGCAGGATTGGTTCCCGTTCCCGCACCCGCCGCAGTACTGCCCCAAAAACATGGGGCACAGGCCGCAGTTCAGCCCGCAGAGGGAAAGCAACTGATTTTTTCGTTCGAACCCTTTCATGCCGTCAACTCCCCGAGAAAGGCTTTCACCGTTTTCTGCACTGCCGCAGGCGCCTGCTAGTCGCCGTATTGGACATTGATGCACCGCTTGCCCGCCTTGCAGGAGGGCAGCTCCGCCCCCCG
Source organism: Flavonifractor sp. DFI.6.63 (assembly GCF_024462255.1). Lineage (NCBI taxonomy): Bacteria > Bacillati > Bacillota > Clostridia > Eubacteriales > Oscillospiraceae > Flavonifractor > Flavonifractor sp. DFI.6.63. Next base: position 4,368 of record NZ_JANGBE010000055.1, read on the forward strand.
GCCGGGCCGCATAGTCCGCGCCGGAACAGCGGATGCTGAAATGGTTTTTGCCGCCGAGAAGGCTGCATGGCCCTCATTCCTCTTTCGGCCCACCCGCCGTATGGGCAGGGAGAAGGAGAGATCCGGACGCAGACCCGGGAACTCCCGCGCCAGGAAGGCGGCAAACTTCCTGCCGCAGGCCTGCCCGTTCCCGTTCTGGGTCTCGAAATATTCCGAAATTGCTCCAGACGCCATGGCGCGGCTCCTCATCGGTTCACAGCCGGATTCCCCAGTCGCCATAGTCGAAGGCGCCGCTGCCGTGATGAAGCTTTCCCTCCGCCTTAAGCCGCCGCAGGGCCTCCCGCATACGAATCAGGATGTCCGGCTGAATCTCCAGTGAATGGTGTGCGGGAAATACCTTTTTTACAGGCAATGCCGCGATCTTTTCCAACGAGGCGAGATAGGCCTCCGGGCCGGTGGAGGGATAATAGGCAAACAGCACATCCTTGTAAACCAAATCGCCCGTAAATAAATACCCGTTTTCCTTCTCCCAAAAGCATAAATGTCCCGGCGCGTGTCCGGGTGTATGCAGCGCTTCAATTTGCCGCCCGCCGATGTCAATCACAGCATGGTCGGCCAGCACCTTTGTCGGTATCCCCTGGAAGAACTCATAATTGCTTACGTCAAAGCCCTCGGGCAAATCACAGCGGTCAACGACCATTTCCCGGATTGTTTCCATGGACAGGGGAAACCCGCCGTTCAGCCAGTCCAATTCCGCAGAGTGGGCATAGAAGTCGGGAAAATACCTGTGTCCGCCTATGTGGTCCCAATGAACGTGCGTCGCCACCGCCGTAACGGGCTTATCGGTGAGCTTCACCACTTCGTCGTAGATGTTGCAAATACCAAGCCCCGTATCAATCAGCAGGCTCCGTTCCCTGCCGTTCAGCAAATAGCAGTGCGTTTCCTCCCAGTGCCGGTATTCACTGATGATGTAAGTGTCCGCGTCGATTCTGTCTTTTGTAAACCAGTCGTTCATGGTTCTGCGCTCCTTTGACCTCTCGTTTTTCCGGTTCATAAAATTGGGCTGTATCCGCTCCTGCGCCGGTAATGGCAGTCACAGAACGGGCCGCCGGATGCGAGGGTGTATTCCCGGGTAAATACCGTGTTTGTATGCTCTGCCATCTCATAATCGTAGGCGCAGAGCGCAGGCGTGATCTCCGGGATACCAAGCGTCCGGAACAGCTCGCAGATCCCGCACCGGTCGAATACCGCGTCAAAGCTGTCCAGCGTCGTCCCGGGGGTAAAGACATAGCGCCAGGAGTAGGGGTTCGTGGAGCGCCGGCTCTTTTCCGCGTCTTTTGCCAGCCGGTTCTGACGTCTCTGCGAGAAATTATGCGTATTTCGAAGCACCAGCTTCATCACAGCGTTATCGTTCATGGACCGGCGGTAGTATTCCTTCATCTGCTCCACCCGCACACGATGCGGCAGAGACAGATACACAGCGGCCACCATCGCCGCGCTCAGGATATTGACCAGCAAAACGTCATCCGCCCCGAACGGTGGAATCCTGCCAATGATCGTTTGGTACCGCTGTTTGGCCTTGTCCATGACACGCTTCCCGTCGGCCGCGCCGAGTACGTCGAGGTTTGCTTCAAAGCGCCCACGGAAGATGCTCCACACGGCAGCTGGGACGATTTGCATTTTCATTGTGTTTCGCCTCGTTCAACCGGGATCCATCTATTTCATTTTTTCGTGACACTCGCTGCATTCTCTGTCATGGATTGAAATAATTCCACCGCAGTTGGGGCAAGTATATCGTTTCTCCTGTGCCTTCATAAAGAGGTCCAAACCGTATTGACGAACAAATTCACTGTTTTCCATAAGGCTTGCTTGATACCTTATGCTGTAGCTCTTTTCAAGGCTTTTTATCAACCTGCACGGATAATCGGAACACTCAAAGCAATAGGACAATTCCTTGGTTTTGACACAATCCTTTATTTTGCACGTGCGGCAATGTTCCGGCTTTCCTCTGTCGCTGTTTAAGCAGCCTGCGCATGGTTTTTTGTGATAGCAATGCTTATAGCAGACCAGGCAATTCATCCCGCAAGGAGCAAACATCATCTTATCAATTAGTCCTTTTGACATTTTCATACCATTTACCACCGCTCAAATTCCAATTTTACACCTCGTCCAACCGGGGTTGCTCTGAGAAAGGATGCTCCTTTTCGTATAAGGCGGCTATCTCCTGTACCCTGCGTTTCATTTCCGCGCGGATATGCGGCGGCTCCAGACATTCACATTTACTCCCAAAGCTCATCAGAATGTCGTAGTAATAATCCTTCTCGATGAAAGGGAAGGTCACAATGTAGTGTTCCTCACCATCTGGCAGAAAGTGTTCATATGAGCAAAAATCCAGCACCCGTTCCATGACGGATTGATGAATGCGGATTTTGATTTCCATCTGCATCGTTTTCAGAAGATCCGCAACGTCCAGCTGAGGCTTTTCGTAATCCCGCGGCGTGAAAACGTCCTCCCGCATCTGCAGGTTCGACATGCGGGATAGCTTGAATAAACGGAATGCATTCCTTTTGCGGCAATACCCTTGCAAATACCAGTGATTGCTTTTCAGCACAAGCTGATGCGGCTCGGCTGTCCGCTCGGTCTCAATTCCGTGGCGGTCCGTGTATGCAAAGGAAAGCAGCCTGCTTTCCTGCAACGCGGTTTTGATCATTTCTACATACGGCTGTATGTTCTGATTGCCCATCCACGGACTTAAATCAATGTGAAGCTGATTCGCTTTTAATGCGATATCGTTTGCCTGGGCGGCAGGAACAAAGCTCTTGACCTTCGCAAGCGCGTTTACCAGCTCATCCCCTCGCATCACGCTGGAAAGGTTGGAAAGCCCCATTAGGATGGCGGAAAGATCAGCGGTCGAAAAAACACGTTTATCAAGCTTGTATTCCCGCATGATCTCAAAGCCGCCGCCCACTCCCGAAGTGGAACAAACCGGAATCCCAGCCATATTGATCGTGTCCATGTCACGGTAGATCGTGCGGGGCGAGACTTCGAACATCTCTGCCAGCTCCTGTGCGCCGACCCGTTCTTTTTCAAGGAGTATCATAATCAAACTGACAAGCCTGTCTACCCGCATCCGACGGCCGCCTTCCCAAACTCCCTTTTCATCGTGGATTATTGCCACACTATTGTCAACGATCGCATAGTACAATAAGATCATCAAAAACACAATGAGAACGGAGAAATTTTATGGTTACAGTCTATGTCTACATTCTGGATACGTTAGCTGATTGGGAACTGGGTTATGTTACCTCGGAGTTGCATTCCGGACGTTTCTTCAAGAAAGGCGCCCCTCAGTTATCCCTCAAAACAGTTGGTAATGCCAAAGATCCGATTCATACGATGGGCGGGCTGACGGTGGTGCCGGATTGCCTGATTGACGATGTTGCTGTGTGTGAAACCAGCGTGCTGTTGCTGCCGGGGGCGAATACATGGAACGACCCCAAACAGGGGGCGATCATCGAAAAAGCAAGCGAACTTCTCTCGGCAGGCGCTACGGTAGGTGCGATCTGCGGGGCTACCGCAGCCCTTGCCGGTTTCGGGCTGTTGGATGGGCGTCCGCATACCAGCAATGGGCCGGGATTTCTTGAAATGGTTGTTCCAGGTTACAAGGGACAAGGCTATTACATCGACCAGCCGTCTGTCTCGGATCACAACCTGATCACCGCAGGCTCCACCGGAAGCTTGCTGTGGGCGAAGCAAATTATTGCGCATTTGGGCGTTTTTGCATGGAATACGCTGGAATCCTGGTATGCATACTTCAGCACCGGTAAACCGGAATACTTCTACGCCCTCATGCAGACGTTGCCGTCCGGTGATGAGGCGTGATTTGCCGCTGCCTTGTTTGTGGCTGCCTGCAGTCAGCGCACTCCTTCTTTCACCAGCGCAAAAGCGTGAGCCTCCCGCAGCCAGCCCATCAACTCGCCGTCCAGCTGGTCCGGCTCGGACACGATGGTGTGGTGGGTCCAGCGGTTGGGGTACGGCTCCACGGCCGCGGCGATGCGGGGCGAGTCCAGCCGGTGGGAAAGGCCGAAGGTCACGATTAGGAACACCTCCGGGCAGCCCTTCATCCGCCGCAGGGACACAAAGGCATAGCCGTACTTCACCTTGAAGGTGATTTGGGATTTTTGCACCTGCAAAGTGGTATCCGGGCACTCGGTCAGCAGCTTGTTCCGCAGCACCTCATACAGCGGTAATGCGCCGGGCGTCGTATTGAAAAACATCCGTTCATCTGATGTCATAATGAATCCTCCCTCATTCCGCCCGTGCCGCGCGGCCCCATCAAAACAGGCTCAACTGCTCCTGCCGGTTGGCTTCAAACTCTCTGAGGTACTGGAAAACCGCGTCGTTATCATGTAGAATTCCGGCCTCATTGCAGCGTCGGTGGAACAGCCGCATCAGCGCTCCGCCATTTGGGCTGTCCAGCAGATAGGCGCTGCCGTACCGGCGGATATACTGCTCCTTCAGGCCGGGGAACTGCCGGTCCAGCTGTTTGTAAAAGTATTCCCGGCTGCCCTCCCGCAGCGTCAGGCCCATGCCGAAGCAGATGACGCCCGTCACGCCCGCCTCAATGCAGTAATCCAGAATCCCGTTGACGTTCTCCGCCGTGTCGTTGAGAAACGGAAGGATCGGGCAGAGCCAGACCACCGTGGGAATGCCGGCCTCCCGCAGCGTTTTCAGCGCCGCGAACCGTTCCCGCGTGGTGCTGACATTGGGCTCGATTTTGCGGCAGAGGGCTTCGTCGTAGGTGGTCATGGTCATCTGGATCACGCACTTGGTCCGCTCGTTGATGCGTTTCAGCAGGTCAATATCCCGCAGGATCCGGGTGGATTTCGTGATAAGGGTCGCGCCGAAACCGTATCGCAGGGCAAGCTCCAGCGCCTGCCGGGTGTGGCAGAGCCGTTCCTCCAGCGGAATGTACGGGTCGGTCATGGCGCCCATGCCGATCATGCAGGGCTTGCGCTTGCGGCGCAGAGCGTCCTCCAGCAGCGGAATGGCGTTTTCCTTGACCTCGACGTCCTCAAAATCGTGCTCCATGTGGTAGCAGGCGCTCCGGGAGTCGCAGTAGATGCAGCCGTGCTGACAGCCGCGATACAGGTTCATGCCGTTCTTGGCCGATAAGATTCCTTTTACCGTTGTGTAGTGCATCCCGCGCCCCCTTTCCCGGTGAGCCCATTATAGCAGAATCGCGTGCCGGCCGGTATCATATTTCTGCGGATATTTCCACCTTTCTGTGGTATGTGCTTGTATTGCAAGGATTGAGAGGATACAGGATATAGTCATAACCACCGGCTGTGCCTAATCTCATTAAGATAGCCACCCCAACGAAACCGCTTCCGGGAGAGAATCTCGGAGGCGGTTTCGTAAACACATACATCAGAAAAGAGGACACGGCAAAAGCGCGGAGTTTCCTCCGCGAAAAACGAATGTGAAATAACCTCAAATCATCCGGTACTGAAAACCGGTCGGGCGCTTCACACGCATATTCCTCGGTTTTTGCTGGCCAGGCCGGATGGGAAGCAGGAACTTTGCAATCAAAGACTCCACATTATAGAACGTCATTCTGGAAGATATCTCCTGCTTGATGAATGGGCGCTTTTTGGCATGAAAGTGTGTCAGCGCTTCAAATCCCGGAAAGATGTCTCGATGCCCCAGCATTTGTGGTAAAGCTTACGGAGCAGCAGAGGCGGGAACTGGTCTGCGGGAAGGTTGGTGATTACGGTTTCGTACATGCCCTCTTTGACCGCAAATCTGACCATACGTAAGGAGATCGGATACAACGCATCGCTTGCGTCCCTGATATAGTCGAAATGAACCTTGCTGAGGATCCAGCGGTACTTCCAATGGCATTGGTGGTATAAATCAGCCGCCGGACTTCCTGAGGAAACTTGAAATAGGTACTCAGATTGGGCCAGTTGTCCTGCCAGGAGGCCGAAATCTTCGGGTATTTCTTGTCCCACCGCTGGGCAAATACATCCAGTGCTTCCAATGCAGCAGCCTCGTCCACGGCTGCATATACCGCTTTCAAGTCTGCCATCAATGCCTTCAGATCCTTGTAGGAAACATATCTGGTGGAATTGCGAATCTGGTGAATGATACGGTTCTGGATTTCCGTTTTTGGAAAGACTGCCTCAATGGCAGCAGAAAACCCAGTCAGATTGTCCGTGCAGGCAATGAAGATATCTTCCACACCTCGATTGCGCAAACCATTCAGCACAGTTGCCCAAAACTTGGCGCTTTCGTTTTCACCGACCCACATTCCCAGAACATCTTTCCGCCCGTCAAGGTTGATGCCAATGGCAATATAGACTGCTTTCTTGACGATCTGCCCTTCGCTTCTAACATGAAAGTGGATGGCATCCAGAAAGACTACCGCATAGACGGGCTCCAGTGACCGTTGCTGCCTGAAATCAAGGCTATGCCGGCAGAGGGAAAAACGCAGCGGGAAGTTGCAGAATACTATGGCTCCCAGAATAAGCGGGTGGGGAAAAGGCTGCTTGAGCGGGAGCGGAGAAAAGAACG
>NZ_JANGBE010000056.1:0-10784 GCF_024462255.1 Flavonifractor sp. DFI.6.63
CGGCGGGCTAAGCCCGCCGCCTCAGCTTGTTTTTTCCAGGGTAAAGACCAGGTGGAGGTAGGGGTCCGCTCCCTCCTGTGCGAAGAGGAATTCCGTTCCATCCAGGTATCCCCGCTGCTCTACCGATTGGGTAATGGTCACGTCCCCCGCCTGGAGGGTGTAGTCCGCAAAGCCCTGCTCGGCAATGGCGTCCAGCACGCCGCTTTTCATCCATGAGATCCCGTTATAGCTCTTCTGCGCGGCGCACAGCGCAATGGCCGCCAGCTGCTTCTGCACGGTATAGGAGCCGATCAGCTGGACCCCGCTCCGCTCTATCTCAATGCGCACACCGGTTACCTGTCCATCGGTGACGGTAAGCTGGTGGGCGGGCGTCGGGCCGCTGTCCCACAGGTCGATCACAACGCCGCCGTGCGGCGCTCCATCCCTCCATGTGCCGTCCGCCTCCATCCGCTCATCGGAGTCCAGCTGCAGAAAGCGGCTCATATCATTGACGTTGTCCGCGTACTGTTCCGGCGTCAGCGTCCCCCGGTGGATGGGCAGAAAGGCCTGCGCCGTCAGCACCAGGAGCAGTGCAAAAACCGCCGCCTCCGCAGCCACGTACCCCAGGCACCGGACGGCGCGATCGTCCTGGATGCGGTAAACGGTCTCCGCTTCCCAGCTCAGGGCCTCCCCCCGCTCGCAGGCACGATAGCTCTTATAATTGCGGTAGAGCTGGTAGATGGGGACCCCGCAGCCCATGCCCTGACAAAAGACGCCCCAAGTCCGTCGAAAGGCCGACCGGAAGCTCAGCTTCCGTCCGTTCCCGTCCCGCACCTCCAGGCCAAACAGTCCTTTGCCCGGGGTGGTCCCCAGGGTGCAGAGCAGCAGCGGCTCCACCCCCAGCATCAGTGCATAGCCGATATAGCGCTCCAGCAGGCGAACGAGCACATTGGGGTCCGGGTTCCAGCGCAGCACCAGCAGCTGCACCGCCGCCCACAGCAGGCCGTACACGCCCAGGTCCAGCGACCGGGCAAAGTACCGCCGCCAGGGATGGGAGACGGTGGGCAGCGCGTCGGTATCCAGGGTAAAGCGCCCCTCCCCCGCCGCAGGCCGGTCCAGCCGCTCCAGGTACCGCCGGGCGTCCAGCGCCTGGTATTCCGCCCCCTCCTGACGTATCTGCCGGCAGATACCGGCCGCCCACTCCAGCTCGGAGCGTTCCGCAGCCAGCTGCGCCTCCCGCTCCCGCAGCGCCGCATCCAGGGACAGCTCCCCCCGCTGCAGGCGCCGGATGGACTCCAGCGACAGGCCCAGCTGACGCAGCAGCTTGATCTTGCGCAGGGTGTCCGTGTCCTCCTCCGAATAATCCCGGTAGCCGTTTTTCTCCCGCCGGGGGCAGACCAGCCCCTCCTGCTCGTAAAAGCGGATGTTGGCCCGGGTCATGTCCAGCAGCGTCTCCAATTGGCTGACATTCATGGCATGCGCCTCCTTATCGGTCTCAGGATAAGGGATAAAGCGGGTTTACAGTCAAGCTTTTTTTCTCAAACGAAGGCGCAGGCCCGCCCGCTACGGTTTCAGCAGCTCCAGCGCCGCGTCCAGCTGGGCGTCTCCCTCTCCGGACGGCTCGACCTCCCGGTCCAGGGTGAGCCCGGCGCCGATGAGCGACTTCCCGCTGCCGGTAAAGTAGGCCCCGGTGGAGATGGCCATGGCGCTGCCGCCGGGCAGCGGAAAGGTCTGCTGGGAATAGCCCTTGCCGCTGGTGGGCTCGCCCACGAGGACGGCCACGCCCCGCTCCTGCAGTTCCGCGGCGAAAAACTCGGCGGCCGAGTAGGTGTTGGCGTTGACCAGCACCGCCATGGGCAGGTCCACGCAGTCCGCGTCCGACTCCGTCACCGTCTCGTGCCCCTGCCGGTCCCGGCTGATGAAGATGGGCCCCTCGTTCAGCAAAAAGTCCAGCATATCGGTCAGCTCTGTCAGATAGCCGCCGCCGTTGTCGCGCATATCGAACACCAGGGCACGCGCCCCCTGCTCCTGGAGCGCGGTCACCGCCGCTTCCAGACGCCGGGCGCTGTTTTCATAGAAATTGGAGAGTTTTACATAGCCCACCTGCCCCTCCAGCAGTTCATACTCCACCGGGTTGCTGTCCAGGGCGGCCCGACGCACCTCCACCGTGCGCGTCTGACCGGTCTGGGCGCGCACCTCCAGCGAGAGGGTGCTCCCCGCCTCCCCGCGGATCCGGTCGGCTCCGTCATAGCGCGCCTCTCCCGCCAGGGACTGCCCGTCCACGGCGGTGATGAGCTCCCCGGCCAGCAGGCCGGCCTGCGCCGCCGGAGAGCCCTCCGTCACCTCCAAAATCAAAAGTCCTTCCTCCCGCTCGTAATTGACGGTAACGCCGATGCCCACATACTGGTTCTTCCGGCGCTGATTCTGGGCCTCATATTCCTCGGCAGTCAGATAGTAGCTCCACCGGTCCCCCAGTCCGTCCACCATCCCTTCCAGCGCCGCGTCTACCACCGCGGCGGTGTCATAGTCTCCCACAAAGCGGGTGTGGACCAGAAACAGGCCCTCCAGCAGGGCCAGGCCGCCCTGGCCCACCACGGCGCGCAGGGCCAGCAGGCCGCCGCCGGTCAGCACAACGGCAGTCAGGAGCACCGCCAGGATCAGCTGCAGGACGGAAAAGCGTTTTGTCTTCATGCTCAGGTTCCTTTCTGTCTAAGAAAAAGCGGGAGCGGACGGAGGGCCTTTGCCCTCCGCCTGCTCCCAACACACGCATCCATCAGTAATCGCGTACAAAACTCATGGAAGTATATTTGCTCTCCGGGTTGATGCGGGTATAATTCTCCCGGATCTCCAGGTGCAGGTGGTTGCCGGTGGAACTGCCGGTGGTGCCCACATAGCCGATCACATCCCCCTGCTTGACCATTTGCCCCTCGGCGACGTTGCGGGAGCTCATATGGGCGTACAGGGTGGAGCTGCCGCTGCCGTGGTCGATGACCACATAATTGCCGTAAGAGGAATGCCTGGCAGAGGTGACCACCTGACCGCTCTTGGCCGCCAGGATCGGGGTTCCTGCCGGGGCCGGGACGTCAATGCCGGTATGGCTGTGGGCCTTGTTGGTGATGGGATGGATGCGGTAGCCAAAGGCGGAGGTGAGCCGGTTATAGCCCGGCAGGGGCCACATGTAATTGCTCTCCGTGTCGATGGTGATATTGTTCTTCCGCCGCTCTTCCTCCAACGCCTTCTGCTTTTTGGCGATCTCCGCCTGGATCTCGGCGGCGGCCGCGCTCTCCGCGTCCAGCTGGCGGTTTACCTCCGCCATGTCCGCATTGATCTGATCCAGCAGCTTCTGGGCTTCCGCCACCTTCTCCTGCTGCTCGGCCTTTTTGGCCTCCTGCTGGGCCCGCGCGTCCTCCTGCTCAGCCCTGGCGCTCTCCAGTTCGGCCTTGATGGACTCGATCTGCCGCCGCGTCTCCACCAGCTGCTCCATGACGGCGTTGTCATAGTCCATCACGTCGTTGATGTCGGCCAGACGGTCCAGCATGTCGGAGAAGCTTTCGGCGTTGAACAGAATGGACCAGTAGGAGACATTTCCATCCTCCTCCATCGCCCGCACCCGCTTGCAGAAGAGCGCGTACTGCTCCTCCTCCCGGGCCACGGCCTCCAGCCGCTCCTCCTCCTTCTGCGCGATCTCCCCGTCGTAATAGACGATCTGCTGATCGATATTGTCGATCTCCGCCTGAATGGCATCCAACTGCTGGGTCAGGATCTGCCGCTGCTGCTGGGCCTTGGCCTGGTCGTCCTTGACCGCAGCCAGCTGCTCTTTCAGCTCCTGCTGGCGGGCTTTGCTTTCGCTTTGTTCTGCTTTCAGCGCGTCGATCTCCGCCTGGGTCACCGCCCCTGCGCCGCCCAGGATCATGGTGAACATGGGCAGCAGGAGCAGCAGCGCCATGCACGCCGCCAGCACGGCCACGATCACACGCCGCCAATCGGTCTTCTGCTTTTTTTGCTTTTGAGGCTGCTTTTGCTGTTTTTTTGTCACGATGGTTCTCCTTTTGATCCGTCCGATTCCTACTAATATTCAATCAAAACGGCTTAAGCTGCTTTGACCGCGCAGAGCGCACTGAATATTTGTGAGACAGGCCTTGCGTCCCGCGGGCACAAACCCGGCGCACACGCCGGCGGGGCGCGGTTCCATTCCCATCATGACGGGAATGGAACCGCCGTATCAAACCTGCAAAAACTTTCGAATCGCCAACACCGAGCCGCCAACACCGATGACCAGGCCCGTACCGGCAAAAACCCCCAGCACCCGCAGCGCCATGGGCTGGAAGGGCAGCACCGTGATCAGGGCGATGGTGTCCGATGTGGTGATCGCGCTGCCCACCAGAGTGTATACGCCCCACTCCAGGAAAAAGGCCGCCACGGCTCCCGTCAGCCCCAGCAGCATGCCCTCAAACACGAAGGGCCAGCGGACAAAGGAGTTGGTGGCGCCGCACATCTTCATGATGGCGATCTCCTCCCTGCGGTTGAAGGTGGCCAGCTTGATGGTATTGGAGATGATGAAGAGCGACACCAGCAGCAGGATCACCACCAAAATGACGGCTACCGCCCCCGCGATGTTGCGCACCACCACGAAGCCCTCGGCGATCTCCAGCTCGGCCCGCACCTTGGCGATGCCGGCCGTGCCTTCCACCTGCGCCACGGTATCTTCCATCCGCTGGATCTCGTCCACATGGATGCGGTAGCGGTCCCGGTAGACCGTGGCGGGCAGGCTTGCAAAAAGCTCGTTATCCGCCTTGTCCGCCGCAAAATTTTCCTGCGCTTCCTCCTTGCTGACAAAGGTGGCGGAGGCCACGTTTGGGATGGCCTCCAGCGTGGCCTGGAGGGCCTGGGTCTGCTCCTGCGTGTAGCGCTCGTCCACGAAAGCCGTAAACTCATTTTCCCGCTCCAGGTCCCCCAGCATATGGTCCACATTCACCGCCACCAAGGTGAAGGAGCCCATGATCAACAGGCAGCAGACGATCATGCATACCGCGGCAAAGGACATAAAGCCGTGGGTGAAGATGCTGCGGAAGCCTTCGGAGAGGAAATATCCGAAATCATATCGTTGTTTCATCGTTGTAATACCCGCCCGTCTCGTCGCTGATGACCCTGCCGTTCTCGATGGCAACCACACGCTTGGCAAAGCGGTTGACCAGTTCCTTTTCGTGGGTGACCACCAGTACGGTGGTGCCCAGTTCGTTGATCCGCTCCAGCAGCATCATGATCTCCAGCGAGCGCTGGGGATCCAGATTGCCGGTGGGCTCATCGGCAATGATCATCTGGGGATTGTTCACCAACGCCCGTGCAATGGCCACCCGCTGCTGCTCGCCGCCGGAGAGTTCGGTGGGACGGCACGCCCCCTTCTGATCCAGCCCCACCAGCTCCAGCACATAGGGGATGCGCTTGCGGATCTCCCGGGGAGCGGCCCCCACCGTGCGCATGGCAAACGTCAGGTTCTCCTCCACCGTCTTTTTTTCGATCAGCCGGAAGTCCTGGAAGATGACCCCCAGGGTGCGCCGCATGTAGGGCACCTGGCGGGGGCGGATGTTGTTCAGGTTGTACCCGTTGACCATCAGCCGCCCGGCGTTGGGCGCGATCTCGGCGGTAATGAGCTTGATGATGGTGGACTTTCCGGAACCGGAGGGGCCCACCAGAAAGACGAACTCCCCGTCGTCGATGCGGAAGCTGACCCCTTTCAGGGCCTTGGTACCGTTATCGTAAGCCTTCTGGATGTCGATCAAACGTATCATGTATGTACCTCAAAAAATTGACAATTGACAACGTTGCATTGTCAATTGTCAATTTTGATCTCTATCATCGTCAGGATTTGATTCCTCTGGAGAGGAGGTATTTCTTCACCATCAGGGCCACCTTGAAGGTAATGGCGTCATCGAATTCCCTCAGATCCAGGCCCGTGAGCTTTTTGATCTTCTCCAGGCGGTACACCAGGGTATTGCGGTGGACGAAGAGCTTGCGGGCCGTCTCAGACACATTCAGGTTGTTTTCAAAGAACTTGTTGATGGTGAACAGCGTTTCCTGATCCAAAGAGTCAATGGGGTTCTTCTTGAAGACCTCCTGGAGGAACATCTCGCACAAGGTGGTGGGCAGCTGATAGATCAGCCGTCCGATGCCCAGATTCTCGTAATTGATGATGGACTTCTCAGTGTCGAAGACCTTGCCCACGTCGATGGCCACCTGGGCCTCCTTGTAGGCCCGGGCCAGCTCCCGGATGTGGGTGACGATGGTGCCGATCCCGATGACGATCTTGACGTGCAGCTCCTCGGTGACGGTCTCCTCGATCTGGCGGGCCAGCTTATACAGGTCCTTGCCCTCCGTGGCGTCGGAGAGCTGCTTGATCAGGGCCACGTCGGTCTCGCTGATGGAGAGGACAAAGTCCACCTGCTTGTCGGGGAACATGCCCTGTACCACGTCGATCAGGGCGGGTTCCGTGGTCTCCACCTGACGGATCAGGAAGACCGCCCGGGGCGCTTCGGAGATAAAATGCAGCTCCTTGGCCCGCACATAAATGTCGCCCAGCAGGATATTGTCGGAGATAATGTTTTTGACAAAGGTCGCCTTGTCGTGCTTTTCCTCATAATAGGTCTTCGCGCCGTTGAGGGCCACGGTGGCCATGGTGCACAGGGTACGCGCCTCCGCGTCGTCCCCCTTGGCAAAGGCGGCGTAGTCGAACTGGGACCCCCAGCCCTGCAGGGCCTTGAAGGTGCGCCCCTCGTAGCGGACGACGCCGCCCTCACCGGCGTTGACCGCTTCCACGGCTGCAGGCCAATGCTCCCCGATACAGCTCAGTTCGTTGCAGGCCACCACCGTCCCTTCGGAATCGATCACACCAATGGCCCGGTCTGTGCTGTCCTTCATCTGCAGGACAACGCTTTGAAACACTCTGCTGGACATAAGCGATAGCCTCCCTTTTTCTGATTCCTCTGCATTGAGGGGCTTTGACGACACACTCGTTGTCCCTTATTATACCGGGTCTTTTCGACCTTTTCAATAGGTTTTGAAAAGTTTTTTGTGGAAATTGCCGAAATACTCTGAAACACAGAGACCAAGGGCCGGATCGCAGGACCGCCGCCGCCCGGTTCAGTCCCCTGCATCCCGCAGGGCGGCGCATTCCGCCGGCGTCAGGTACCGCCACGCCCCCTTCTCCAGCGCCGGGTCCAGCTTCAGCGCTCCCATGCTCAGCCGCTTCAGATAGACGACCTGCTTATATTGGGATGCCACCATACGCTTGATCTGGTGGTACTTTCCCTCCTGGATGGTCACCAACGCCTCTTCCGGACAGTCCAGCCGCTCCAGACGGGCGGGCAGACAGTGCAGGCCGTCCCGCAGCACCATACCGGCGGCAAACGCCGCCTCATCCGCCCCGTCGAAGGGCCGGTCCGCCCGGACAAAGTAGGTCTTATCCACATGCCGCCTGGGGGAAAGCAGCCGGTGGGCCAGGGGGCCGTCGTTGGTGAGCAGCAGCAGGCCTTCCGTATCCTTGTCCAGCCTGCCTACCGGGAAAAGCCCCATCCGGCGCAGATGCTCCGGGAGCAGTTCCATCACCGTGGGCCGCCGGGGGTCTTCGGTAGCGGAGAGCAGCCCGGCCGGCTTGTGGAGCATCACATAGGCCCGCTTTTCCCCGGAAATAATCTCCCCGTCCACCGCGAAGCAGGCGCCGGCCTCATATTTCTCCTCCGGCGCGGCGGCCGCCGCGCCGTCCACCGTCACCCGGCCCTGACGCACCAGCTCCCGCGCCTCTCTGCGGGACCAGCGGCCCGTATTGGCCAAAAGCTTATCCAATCGCTCCATATCACACCTCAACCTCCGTTTCACCGCGGCACGTCCGTTCCGCGCGGACGACGCCTCTCCGACTGCGCAAGCCGTCCTGCGGCGCTTGCGCGCCTCCGGTCCGTTTGCTTCGCTGCGTGTCTTCGTCCGCTGCTCCGCCCGCCTTCGCGCTTCTGGTTGTCCTTTTTCGATTATTTTATCATAGACCTCCCGAAAAAAACATACAGATTACCACGACTGTTTTTCGGAAGGGAGCGTTGCGCTGTGTTTATCTTCACCGCCAAGGTCCATCGCGGGCGCCTCGCGGCCGTGGCGGCAGCGGCCGTCGTGGTCTGCGGCGTACTGGTGGCGGCCGCCGTATTACAAAACGCCCAGGGGGCGGCAGTCTCCACCGCGGCCAGCCCAAAGGGAATCAAGACCGGAGAAGATCGGATCGCCTATCTGGAGAGCTATGGCTGGACCGTAGCCCCGGAGGAGGTCTCCGTGGAGGAACTGGTCATCCCGGAAGCATTCGACGAGACCTATGGTCAGTATCTGGAGCTGCAGTCCTCTCAGGGCTTCGACCTGACCCAGTACTGCGGCAAGCGGGTCAAGCGCTATACCTATGAGATCACCAATTATCCAACCGGCGAAAGCGGCATTCTGGCCGGACTGCTCATCTACAAGAACACCGTAATCGGCGCGGATGTGCTCTCTCCCCAGCTGGGCGGCTTTATCCACGGTTTGGAAATGCCTGCATGAGTCAAAACCTCCGGCAAAGCCGGAGGCTTGAGTAAGCCCTAGAAGGGCATGATACGGACGAAGCCCCTTAAGGGGCCCCGAAAGGTTTGCCGACCGCATTTCTTTCACGGGCTGCCCCTTAAGGGGTTTTCGCTGCGCCTATTTGTTCTGGCGACCCGTAAACGGGTCCACGAACTCCTTAAGTCCCAGTTGATCCGCCAGCTGGTCCGATTCTAATTGGTTTCGGATATATTCCGCTATTTGCTTTTTGTTCCTTCCTACTGTGTCTACATATGGACAATATATATATTAGGAAAACCAGCAAACGGATTAGGTAATCGGGCTATATATCAGCCCGCAGCCTCTTGAACCATAGGGGCGTTGAGCTCGATATATTCAGCCATGCGGCGGAACTCGTCAGCGTATTTGAATTTCACGCTAATATTGCCGCCCTCGTAAACTTTAATATAATCAATGAGCTCGGCCAGAATTTCCCGCGACAGCTTGTCGATGTTCTGATATTTGAGAAACGCGGCCAGAAAAGGACTTTCCGCATCCACGCCGTTTTCCAGTTGTTCCTGCTCGTCTGTCAGCGTCCGCAGGACATTGTTTAGGGCCTCGGCTTGCCGCTTATAGTCCTCGCTCATGTGGCGGTAATCGTTGCGGGTGATCTCCCCGTCTTTCCAGTCTTGATAAAGTGCTTGCTTATATCGCATGATTTTAGCAAGCTCTTTTTCTTTTGCAGCGATGGTATCCTCCAGCCGCTTTGACTTGCTTTTTTTGAGGGGAGCGGAATTGATACGGGACGCCAGCTCTGAATAGGCAACGGCCAAATGTACTTGCTGTTGAATTGCAAACAGGACGCCTGCCTCCAGGCGGTCACTCTTGATGGAGTGCATGGTGCAAGCCTTTTTTGAAAGACTTTTATATGTTCCGCACTGGTAATAGACATAGATGCCTTTTGAAGCGATCCGGGACATTGCCCTGCCGCAGTCGGCGCATTTCAAAAAGCCGCTGAACAAGTAAAGCTGCTTTGCCTTTGGAGCCGTGCGCGTGTCGCGCTTGAGCAGTCCCTGCACCTTATCAAAGGTTTCCCGGTCAATTATGGCCTCGTGGGTATTTTCTACGATAAACCATTCTTCCTCCGGCACCCGCTCCTGGATATGAATTTTATAGCTTTTCACCCGTTGACGGCCCTGCACCATATCCCCCACATAGACACGGTTTTTCAAGATCGTGTCTATGGTGATCGTGCTCCACATAGGATTGCTTTGGGCGTTGGGAGCATTGTATTTGAGCCCCTGCTGTTTCTTGTAGGCCGTGGGGCAAAGGATACCGTGATCGTTCAGATAATAGGTGATCCCCCGCTTGTTCATGCCAGACAGAAACATGGAAAAAATGCTTTTAACTACTTCGGCGGCCTCCGGGTCAATCAGCAAGGCGTGTTTGTCGCCGGGGTCTTTCACATACCCATACGGAGCATACGAACCGATAAACTCACCGTTGCGGCGCTTCATATCAAACACCTGACGGATTTTCTTTGAGGTCTGGTAGCAGTATTGATCGTTCATCACATTGGTAATGGGGACGATAATATTTGATACGCTGTCGGGGTTGCGGTAGCTGTCCACGCCCTCTGCCAAGCTGATAAAACGGACATTGAGCCGGACAAAAAGATTTTCAATCAGGTTTCCGGCATCGGTATAGTTTCGGGAAAGGCGGGACAGGTCTTTTACAATCACGCAGTTAATTCTGCCGCTGGATATATCGGACAGGAGCCGCTGAAAGTCCTCGCGGTTGGTGTCTGTACCTGTTTTTCCGTCATCCACATATACGTCCGCTTCCGCACCCTCATAGAACTCATCCAGGTGGGCCTGGTGGTATTGTTCCAAGAGCCGCCGCTGGTTTACAACGCTGTTGCTTTCATCACGGCCACGGAGCAAATCTTCTTTAGAAAGGCGGATGTATTTCCCTAATCTCCAGCGCATCACATTGTATGAAGTTGGGGAACTGGCACTCATTGTCCCCCGGTTTGCTGTTCTTGCCATGTGTCCTCCTTCCTATCACATTACATCTATATTATACCTCTGTACCGGGGGTACAACAAGGATGACTCCACCTCTGGACAAAGTGGGGCTGTTGACAAAGTGCCTGTTCATTTACTCCGAGCGGAAGAAAGGCAGTAAAAAAGACGCCCACCGGCGTCATCCCATGTACTTTATCATCCTTTTTAAGTTCAAAGCGGTCGCTGAAAGGAG
>NZ_JANGBE010000057.1:0-10559 GCF_024462255.1 Flavonifractor sp. DFI.6.63
CGGCGGAGCTGACGCCAGCAGACGTGAAGCGCCTGGGGATGCTCCAGGACGCCCGGTTGTTCCAGGGGGAGTATTTTACCCACGTGAGGAACGGAAAAGGCGGCAGAGAGCGCCTGAGCCCCATTATCGGCCCAAATGCGGCGCAGATCGTCCAGAGGATACAGGAGACGCCGGGCGAGGAAAAGGTATGGCAGCACGTCCACCAGAGCGCCGATATTCACGGCTACCGGGCCGAGTATGCAACGGCCATTTACAAGGCCCACGCCAGGGCAATCCAGGATATCCCCTACGACCGGATAAACCGTGGGACGGGACGCCGGTATCAGAGCCAGGTTTACACCTGCAGGAAGGACGAGGCCGGGCGAAAACTGGACAAGGCGGCCATGCTGGTATGCAGTAAGGCCCTGGGACATAACCGGATCAGCGTGGTGGCCGACAACTATATCCGAGGGCTATAAAGGGGGATACCATGGTCGAGTTTGCTAAAAGCAGAGGCTTTTTGGGATACGGGGTTTTGCCTGGAGGTCGAAATGACAAAGATAGCAGCCACGCGGTGCTCCCTCTGGCGGAATACGACGAGCTGCTTCGCCGGATTGCCGTGGCAGAGCGTGATAAGCATGAGGCGATCGAGCAGGCAAAGAGGACGATAGGAAGAGAACGGGCGGCCGCCGAGCAGCGGGTCAGGGAGGCCGAGGAGGCCGCGCAGGAACAGGTGACGGCCATGGAGGAGAAGCTGACCAGGGCTGAAAAAGAGGTCAATTACCAGAAGGGCCTTAACGCTAATCTACTGCGGATTTCAAGGGAGCGGGCCAATGCCGACCGGAGTCTCCGGCCAAAGAAGGAGCACACTGGGTATGCGGTGGTTCGCTCCATGGAGAAGGAGTACCGCTATAAAATAAGCCGCCATAGCTGGGGAAAGGTAATGCTTTGGGAAACTGTGATACAGAGTCCCTATTCAATGGAGTTTACCGAGGAGCAGGCCAGGAAGCAGATCAGGAGAGAACTACTTCGGGATAAGACCGGCGGGGACTGGCTGATTGGTAAAGTAGGGATTCGGGTGAGCTGCGACCTGGAGTTTGAGGACATGATTCAATACAGCGAATGGTGGGAGAAAAATAAAGACGAAAACATAATGATGAAGCGGAAGTTAAATCTAAATGGCCGGAGTGGCTATTGGGAGGTAGTTTTTTACCACACCCGGCCCCTGGGGCCTGTACCGGAGGAAATGAGGCCCTGCGTGCGTTGACCTTCCTCCTGCAGCACAAAAGAAAATAGCTCGGCTGGAGGACTTGAAAAGGCCTGTCCAGCCGAGCTATAATAAAGTCGAAAAATAGGGAAAAAAGTATTGATAATATATGCCGAGTAAGAGGGGCAAGGGGACACTGGAAATAGGCGAGAAAATCGCTTTGACGAATATGGGGGAAAAAAGTATTGATAATATATGCCCCCCTCTGGGCCTTTAGGCCCTCAAAAAGTCTCTTAAAATTCTCTCTCGGACGGAGAGAAAGTCGGAAGGGAAAAGGGGGGTGGGCGGAGGCTGTGGTAATGTGGTAAACCCGATAGGGTTTTCCATCATTTCCACAGCTGGAGCCAGGGGGGAAAGGGGAAGGTGACTTTCTCTTTAAGGCCCCGAAGGGGCCGCTCTTGGCTTCCCCTTTCCCCCCTTCCCGCCCGCAGGCGTTCCCCGCCGTAGCGGATTTTCTTTTTGCTACTTTTTCTTTTGGAGGTGAGCGTATGGTTATGGATCAGCAGGCTGCTATGGAGCGGTTACAGGAATTGTACCGGGAAAAGAACGAGCATTTGGAGAAGTTCCTGGAGCCGGTCACGCCCTTTGAGTTCTACCGAGAGATCTTCCCCGTGGGCAGCTTTGAACGGAAGGGCCATTTTGAGGATGCGAAGGGCAACGGGATTGCGGTAACGGTGCCGCCGAAGGCTGCGGGGATTGCCCTGGAGATCAAGGAGGAGGGCAAGGCCAAACGCTATACCATCACAGATGAACTGTCGGAGCTGTCGGAGGTCTACGACACGGATTTTACCATCATGTCTCCTATCTCCTATTTCGGGCGTCAGCGGTGCGGCAAAAATGCACGGTATCTCTATGCCCTGGTCTTTGACCTGGATGGGGTGGGGATGCCCCAGCTCCGGGACACACTGCACCAGATGAACAATGATATTCTTCCCCAGGCAACCTTTGTCGTAAACAGCGGAACGGGGCTTCACTTGTATTATGTGCTGCAGGAACCGATCCCTATGTACCCGTACAATCAGAAATGCTTGAAGGAGCTGAAATATTCTCTTACCCGGCAAATATGGAACAGGTATACCTCCACCATCAAGGAACCGCAGGTTCAGGGTATTTTGCAGGGCTTCCGGGTGGTCGGTTCCGGTTCCAAGTTGGGCCGGGAGTATCCTGTAACGGCCTACCGGCTCGGCGGGCGGGTGACGCTGGAAAAGCTGCTGGAGTTTATCCCTGACAGCAACGGGGAGCAGCAGCGGCTCCTGGGCCTCATGCGGAAGGGGCGGCTCTCGCTGGCCGAGGCGAAGGAGAAATACCCGGATTGGTATGAGCGGCGGGTCGTCAAGAAGGAGCGGCGGGGCCGCTGGACGGTCAAGCGGGATCTCTATGACTGGTGGCTGCACCGTATTGCCGATGAAATCCGGGTTGGCCACCGTTTCTACGGTATTATGACGTTGGCGATTTACGCAATGAAGTGTGGGATCAGTGAGGAGGAGCTGCGCCATGACGCCTTCTCCCTGTTGAAACCCTATGACGATATGAGCGTGGAGGATATCAACCGTTTTACGAAGGATGATGTAGTGTGCGCTCTGGAGATGTTCAATGAGGACTATGTGACGTTTCCGAGGGACGATATAGCGAAGATCTCCGGACTGACTATGCCGGTTAATAAGCGGAACTGGCGTAAGCAAGCAGAGCATTTGCGCAGGGCGCGGGCCGTCCAGATGGTTGATTATCCGAATTTTGAGTGGGCTGGTCGCCCGTCGGCTCAAGACCGGGTGTATGAGTGGCGTCAACAGAACCCGGAGGGCCGTAAGGCCGACTGCCACCGGGATACGGGCCTTGACCCGAAAACGATCCGCAAGTGGTGGAATTGCCCACCTCCGGCTGCGTGTCCAGGATGAGGAATAGGGGCGTTTTCCGGCCTCTGGACGGCCCAGGAGGGCCGTTTCCGCTTCTCTGAAGGTAAACAACCACCCCCCTATCTACAGCGGCCAAAAAGCTTTGCAAATCAAGTGGTTTATGCCCCCTAAATGGCTACATACAGTGGGCTAATGTGTAACAAAGATGTAAAGAAAAATGCTTGTATTTTTCTTTACTTTTGCATATACTATGAGTAGGAAAGGAGTGTTGGACATGGCACACACGGTCAATGTTAATTTTAAGTTGGATGAAGATGTAAAAAAAAGAATGGAACGCGCCTGTACCGAGATGGGCCTTTCCATGAGCGCAGCCTTTACGATGTTTGCAAAGAAAGTCGGCAGGGAGTATCGCATCCCGTTTGAGGTTTCGGCTGATCCATTCTATTCGGAAAGTAACCTCCGGCACCTGGAGAGCGTCATGCAGGATGTGAAGGCTGGCAAGGCCCGCTTTGCCGAGCATGACTTGATTGAGGTAGACTGATGAGGCTGTTGTGGGAGGATCGGGCGTGGAGTGAGTATCTGTACTGGCAGACACAGGACAAAAAGACGCTGAAACGGATTAACGCGCTGATAAAGGATATTCAGAGAAGCCCCTATGAGGGAATCGGTAAGCCGGAGCCGCTGCGGGGCAACCTGAGCGGCTGGTGGAGCCGTCGCATTGATGAAACTAATCGTATCGTTTACTATGAGCAGGGAGAGGTCATTTATATTATCTCCTGCCTGGGCCACTATGATGATTGAGAAAGGAAGGGACGATTATGAGCTGGGATAAAGAAAGGATCGCGCAGTTGCAGCTCCCTGACCCAGCAGATGCCGATCCGCATCCCCGCCTGCTCCTGGAGGGATACGGCATACACGCCGGACAGTGGTTTACGGCCCTGTTCCCTGACGGGTGGCACGACATTACCCTGGAAGTGTCTTGGGAGCCGGAAGGCCCTGGCTGCTGGTACATATCCACGCCGGGATTTGAGGGCGTGTGTCCTATCGGCCTATTTGTGAAGGTATGAAAATGGCGAGGCTTTCAGCCTCGCCATTTTTTACTTGCTATAAGTTATATATATGATATAATTGAGATAACTTAAATAAGTTAAATAATTTATATAATTGAAAAAGGAGTAGAGACAGTGAAGGTAATTGCAATCGCAAACCAGAAGGGCGGGGTGGCCAAGACCACCACGACACACAACCTGGGGGCTGCTATGGCGGCTGCCGGGAAAAGGGTGCTGCTCATTGACCTGGACAGCCAGGCCAGCCTGACGATCAGTGTGGGCTTGGAGCCGCTGGAGGTGGAGCGGACGATCGTGGATGTGCTGCGGAAGGATGGGACGCCGCTCATGGAGTGTGTGCAGCAGCTTAGTGACCGGCTGCACATCGTCACGTCGATCATCGACTTGGCGCCCATGGAGATGGAACTGCTCTCCAGAGCCAGCCGGGAGAAGATTTTAGACCGGGCGCTCCGGGAGGCCAGGGGGCAGTATGACTATATTTTGATTGACTGTCCGCCGCAGCTCTCTATCCTGACCATCAATGCCCTGTCCTGCGCCGACGGAGTGGTGATTCCAGTCAAGACGGATTACCTGGCCTACCGGGGGCTGACACAGCTCCAGGACAGCATCCAGGAGATCCAGGAGCTGATTAACCCGGAGCTGAAGGTGCTGGGGGTGATCGCCACGCTGTACGATACAAGGGTGGGCGATGACCATGACATCCTTGATCTGCTTCAGAAGGAGTATAATCTGCTGGGCGTGATTAAACGGCTGGCGGTGGCTAAGAAGGGGATTTATGACGGCTTGGCGGCTGTAGAGCAGGCCCCCAGCAGTGAGCTTGCGAAGGAATACGTGGCCATAGCAAACATGATTATGTCCGGCAGGGAGAAGAGGGAGGAACAGGAGCATGAGTAAGCTGGAGGAGCGGGAGAGCCGCAGGAGATCCGCTACCGTTGGGAAATTCGTGGAGCAGCCGCCCATGGCGGCCACCAGCTCCGGTCGGCGGGGCCGGCCGAAGGAGGATCGGGAGCTGAAGAAGCGGATTAGCCTCTCGGTGCTACCCAGCGTGTACGAGGATATTCAGAAGATCGCCTATGTGCAACGGCGTAGCGTGAGCGAACTGATCGGGGAGCTGTTGGAGGGATACCGTGTGGAACATAAGGCAGAAATTCAGAGGTATGGAGAAATAGAAAAGCACTGTGTCTAAATATCTACAATTACGTTTTCAAGATGTCAGTGCTATTACGAGATGGGCTTGTAGACTATTTATCATAGGACTGATAGATCTCAGTAAAAGATAGGAGTGAGAAACTTTTGCTGATTTTTTTATCAATGCTGGAAAGTGATGAGGAAAGGAGACTATTTACAGATTTATATAATCAATATGGGAATATGATGCTGCACGTGGCGAAGCGTTATTTTCCAAAAGATATGTATGCGGCAGAAGACGTCGTTCAAAATGCGTGGATACGTGTAGTAGATCATTTTCAGAAAATTCAAGCTGTACCGAGTAAGAAAAGAGGGGCGTATCTCGTTGTTATAGTAAGGAATGAGGCTATTACAGCCTTGAGAAAGCAAAAGCCGGAATTACAATTCGATGAAAATTTTGTAGAAGGATATATTGATTTAGAAAATGATAATACAAGGTCAATTATAGATACAATACGCGCAATGCCAGATATATATCGGACAGTATTAGAAATGAGATTTGTAGAAGAACGAAGCACTAAAGAAATTGCGAAGGCGTTGTCATTGAAGGAAACAACAGTAGATGTTCGGATTCACCGAGGCCGGGCGCTGCTTATAAGAAAATTGAGAGAAGAGGGATACATAAAATGACGGAAGGAGAAGAAAATATTATTATTAAAGGGGTTTTATTGGAAGCTATTTCGAGAGACTTTTCGGAAGAACTCTCTAATAATAAAGAGGTTTCGGTATCTCCACGTTTCAAACGACAAATGATGGCAATGATGAATAACCCCAATAAATGGGCAGAGCGGCACAAGAGAGATTATAGGAGGCGATTTGTAAAGGTAGTAGCAACAATCGTCTTGACGTGTTCTTTGCCCTTTGGAGTTTTGACGGTAGCAAGTCCGACGGTCAGAGCCGCTGTAATTGACTGGGTTGTAGAATGGTACGAGAGCAGTATCATTTATAAATTTTTTGGAGAGTCGGATTCTACAAAACTGCCCTTATATGAAGTGATAGATCTCCCATTTGATTATACCAGGATAGGAATACCACAAGAGCTCCCTAATAACACGGAAATTATTTATGAAAATTCGGATGGAGAGATATTGAGATTTGAGTATATGCGGGTAGAGGAAGGTTCTGCAATTATAATAGATGCAGAAAATATGGAGGTCACAGAAATTGGCGTCAACGGATGCCCTGGACATCTATACATTTCTGTAGATCCAGAGCAAAGCAACTGTATAACATGGTATGATAATGGAGCAAAGATGCAATTTATAATTGATGGATTTCTTGAAGGCAATGAACTTCAAAAGATGGCAGCTTCCGTTTTACAGGTTGATTGAAAAAATTTGGCGAATCGTGTAAGAAAAGCATCCCCTCTCTGCGTTAGTAGGGTATAAGTGCGAAAGTGTACTTTACTCAAAGCAGAGAGGGGGTGTTTTTATGAAGAAGAGAATTATACCGCTATTCTTTCTGGTGCTGTTGCTGGCGACTGTCATGATTCCGACCTCTGCTGCAATTAGTACGAAAGCGATCTCTGGGAAACCCACTCTAAAGATTGAAGGGACAACAGCATACTGCGTAGGAAAGTACAATAGCGGAAACCGCAACGATGCAATTTCGATTACAGTTACATTGATGCAAGGAAGTAAGGAAATCGCTTCGTGGAGCGCATCAGGGAAAGGCTCTGTTACAATTTCAAAAACCTGTAAGGTTGAAACAAAGAAAACCTATAAATTGGTTTTGTCTGCAACTGTCAATGGAGTAGCTAAACCTGATGTATCTGTTACAGCGACTGCAAAATGAGAGAAACTGGCTCTGCACGTGTGCAGAGCCAAAGGGAGGCCTCCCTTTGGCCTAATGTTTATAGAAGCGGGGTTCCTAAGAGTGTTAGAAGCGGGCGGAATTAACCAAATGAGGGGATTCACCCGGTGCTAAACTATAATGAAAACAGGAGGATTACTACTATGGGATATTACAAGATCAAGTCACACGCGGGAACGGGAAAGCTATTGAATATCGCAGCCTCTGGGCCGATTTCT
The DNA here is from genome assembly GCF_024462255.1 of Flavonifractor sp. DFI.6.63. NCBI lineage: Bacteria > Bacillati > Bacillota > Clostridia > Eubacteriales > Oscillospiraceae > Flavonifractor > Flavonifractor sp. DFI.6.63. The sequence continues at coordinate 7,385 of NZ_JANGBE010000057.1, forward strand.
GGACGTAAAAATACAAATATTTGGGATGAATCCTGCCCGATTGACCAGACTTGGTCGATTGCGTCTCTTGGGAACAATCAGCAAGTTAAGATTATCAATAATCTTTCTTATATGCTGAATGCCAATACCTCTACATGGAATTGTGATGTCTATACCAGCAATAGTGACACCTATGTTAATTTTGAAAAGGTAAGCACGGGAGTATATTATATCCGACTGAAATCCCACCCAGAAAGATACCTAACGGCAGGAGGCACAAAGTCCGGAAGTGATGTTTCCTGGGAGAAACTGTCGACAACGACGGCCGGAAAGAAAGCGCAGCAGTGGAAAGTAACGGCTACATCGTTGCCAACGGTTTATACCAGAGTTACTTCTGGGGCGGATTCTTTGGGAGATGATCAGATGGAAACAAATGCGGAGTACATCTATAATTATCTCAAGAAGAAAGGATTCACCAAGAATGCTATCTGTGGGATTCTTGGAAATATGAACAGTGAGAGTACGATTAACCCTGCTGTATGGCAATCGCTGAATGATATGTATTTGGGATATGGATTGGTTCAGTGGGATGATGGAAAATTGTTTATCGACTGGGCCAAAAAAGAAGGAGTTATCAGTGCGGCAACGGCTGAAGCTGTTAATAGCCTGGCTTACAGTAACCCAAAGAAGTTAATGGATGCAGAATTGGATTATTTGATTGTCAGTATGAATACGGTTGGAAACTGGTTTAAGCCAGATAATAATCAATCTAAGTACGGAACGAGCGAGACTCTTACGGCGAGCCAGTTTAAGGTATCTAATAAAAGCGCAGATATCTTAGCGCGTATTTTCTGTGGACACTATGAGCGGCCCGGAGTTCCGAAAATAAGCGAGCGTGTTGCAAACGCAAAGAAGTGGTATAACTTCTTGTAAAAAATATTCCCCCAATGTAAGGCTGTATCATATACAGACCGCATTGGGGGAATATTTCTTCTGAGAATTATTGTTGAGTTAGAAGAGAGAGATTATCGTCTGTAAAATTGTACCATGTAACATTTTCCTTAAAGCCTTGCTGACTAACTGCAGTTTCAAAGGCTGCTTGTGTTGCAGGGAGCTTATCAACAAAGAATAGAGAAGACTCGCAATATGATATTTTTTCGATTTCATAGCCGCTGGAGGATAAGATAAGTGATCCAATTCCCCAATCTGAAGCTCCGCTGGAAAATATGAATGTACCATCAACTTTTAGATCTGACATAGATCGGCTGACAAGGGTATAGCTGTAAATAGTTCCGCTTTCATCATGTAGTATTATAAAACCGGCTTGATTATTTTCAGCAAGTGAAAATTGCAGGACAACATCTTTAATCCCATTTTGGGTTAAGTCTACTATTGCAAACTGCTGAATTGAAAAAGGGAGATTATCTGAAGTGATAGTTTCCTTCAATTGATGGATATCCAAATAATCACCTGATTCTACATTATAAAATTGTTGATTTCCTTGAAGAACCTTTAGATAGAGTAAATACGGAGAAGTCGTGGAATTTACTGTATGAAAAGTCTTTAAGGATAATGCTGCTATGCCAGATACACATATCGCTAAACAGAGAATTATAATTGGCAAGTTAGGTTTCTTCAATATTATGACCTCCTAAAGAATATTAAGTAGTTACGATTATATGACGAGGAAAAAGAGCTATATCTTACATGGGAGCAGGAAAAAGAGCCTGGATGCAACAGTGGCGTATAACGGTTTACCCGTTTATATAATGAACGGGTAAACCGTTATGCGGTTATCTTTCGTAATAAGTTGACAGTCTGGATTATCTATGGTAACATGACACTGGAGGAAAACGTGTATTTGCAGGGGCTACGAATCAGCAGCCCCTGCAGGAAGGAGGCAGGATCGAACGGCTGCGGCCGGTGTTGGCCGGGAGCTGCAGCAGAGATTTCATGCTCGTCTGGGCGAGGGTAAATAGTAATTAGGCCCAGAGCGTCTTGGCCGGGAGCTGCCGGTCAGGGGTTTAGCAGTTTGCTAATATAGGAGCCGAGATAGGTTTGATACCCCTATATGGTGCGTGGGCTCGCCGCAGTAACCTTTGTGAACTGGTAAGCGCACCATCGACCCCGTATAAGTAATCCTTTTGAAAGTACGGGTAAGTACAACGTATCTGTCCCTATAAACCCTTCGGATAGTAGCTGGCATACTGTAAATCTGCCGGAGAGTAGCTCCCTCTAAAAAGGGGCCGACAGATCCCGAACTGCCGTAGATCTCAATAAACCGGGGCTGCACACATAAGCAGCTCAAAAAAGTGTAGGGGAGAGACCCCAAAACCGTCACACATAAGACGTTAAAAAGTGTACTTTGCCAAATGCCGGGCCCCCATGGGCAGGCAGGCGGCGGCCTTAGCTTTAACTTATATCAAGTATATAATAGGAATACATTAAATAATTTATATAAATTAAATAAATTATATAAGTGATACGAAAGAATGGAGGTAACGGTGGGCCGCAGGAATAAGGCGTACTATAAAGACCTCCATCAGCAAGCCTATGACAAGCTGGTGGGGATGCAAGCCTTTGGGGAGAGCAAACGGGCGGCGGTGGTTGCCGGGACGGATAAGGAGAAGATTTTCTCCTTCAACACTTACAAGAGCTACTGGAAGCACACCAAGTATTTTATCCAGTACATCAAGGAGCATCACCCGGAATGTACCACGCTGAAAAGCGCCAGGAAGTACGTCAACGAGTGGCTACAGGCCAGGGCTGACCAGGGGCTTTCCGCCTGGACGGTACAGTTAGAGGCCAAGGCCATGGGCAAGCTGTACGGCATTTCTCCCGATGATGAAAACTACTTCAAGCCCCCAAAGCGGAACCGGGAGGATATCAAGCGGAGCCGCGGCGACCGGGTGCGCGACCGGCACTTTTCCAAGACCAACAACGACGAGCTGATTAAGTTCTGCAAGGGGACGGGGCTACGCCGGAGCGAGCTGGCGGAGCTGCGGGGGAAAGACCTGGTGACTAGGGCGCAGATTGAAGCGGAGATCTCCAGCCTGGAGAGCCGCCCGACGGCGGAGCTGACGCCAGCAGACGTGAAGCGCCTGGGGATGCTCCAGGACGCCCGGTTGTTCCAGGGGGAGTATTTTACCCACGTGAGGAACGGAAAAGGCGGCAGAGAGCGCCTGAGCCCCATTAT
>NZ_JANGBE010000058.1:0-10263 GCF_024462255.1 Flavonifractor sp. DFI.6.63
CCCCTTAAGGGGCAGCCCGTGAAAGAAATGCGGTCGGCAAACCTTTCGGGGCCCCTTAAGGGGCTTCGTCCGTATCATGCCCTTCTAGGGCTTACTCAAGCCTCCGGCTTTGCCGGAGGTTTTGACTATTCTTTTGAAAAGCGTTTCTGAGAGAGAATCTCAAAGTGGAACTTTTTCTGGAGGGTCCCCAGAATGCCGTCCGGCAGGAACAGGATCACCAAAATGGCGATCAGGCCCAGAATGATATTGGAGTAACCGGGATAACTGGCCAGCATCTCTTCCAGCACCGTGTAAATGATGGCGCCCAGGATGGGGCCGCCCATGGTGCCGATGCCGCCGATAATGACGATGAACACGATGGATACCGTCCAGTTGATGCCGAAGCCTCCGCTGGGATAGATGCTGCCCTTGTTCAGATAGAACACCCCGCCGGCCAGGGCGGTAAAAAAGCCGCAGATGACAAAGCACAACAGCTTAGACTGGAAGATGTTCACACCCACGCTGGAAGCCGCGTCCGCGTCGTCCCGCATGGCGGTGAGGCCCAGGCCGATCTTGGAGCGCAGCAGCAGGTAGATGACTACCAGGGAGACGACGCACAGCACCAGAGCGATCATATAGATCTCGGTCGTGCTGGGATAAGGCTTGGCCTTGATCGTCATGCCCGCACCCTGCTTGACGAAGGTCCAGCTGGTGAAAAAGGTCTTGAGGGCCTCGGCCACGACCCAGGTGGCGATGGCGAAATACATGCCGCGCATCCGGAACAGGAGCACGGACAGCCCCAGGGCCAGGGCCGCGCCCAGCACGCCGCCTACGGCAAAGCCCGCCCAGTAGGAGGCGCCGTAGGTGAAGGTCATGACCGCCAGGGAATATCCGGCGATCCCGATAAAGGACTGCTGGCCCAGACTTGTCATGCCGGTGTAACCGCTCATCAGGTTCCACATGGAGCCCAGGCAGCAGTACAAAAAGATCTTGAGCAGGTAGCGCTGGGCGTTGCTGGAGAGCACTCCGGTCAGGGGCAGGATCACCAGCAGCGCCACAATGACCACGGCGGTGATGAGCATGGGCAGGCCGCCGAACACACGGACCTGCTTGTGGGCGGAGGCTTCTAAGGTTTTCGTCTTCATTTTGTTTCCTCCTCCCTTACTTTGAGAACAGGCCCTGGGGCCGGACCGCCAGCATGACCAGCAGGACGATGTAGCTGATAAACATGCCGTAGTTGGCGCCGCCGATGACCTGGGCCAGGCCGAAGACCAGGCCGGCCACCAGAGTGCCGGGAATACTGCCCATGCCGCCGATGACCACCACGCCGAAGGCGATGAGCAGATATTCGCCGCCGGAGCTGGGATAGAAGGTCCAGCGCATGCCGACGCACAATCCGGCAATGGCCGCGGTGGCCATTGCAATGCCCATGGCCACGCCGTAGGTCTTCTTGACGCTGACCCCCATCAGGGATGCCGCCACCGTATCATCCGAGGTGGCGCGGATGGCACGGCCCATATACGTCTTGCGCAGGAACAGCGTCAGCACCAGGATGGTGATGAGGCTGATGGCGAAAACCACCAGATTGAGCACCGAGATGGAGATACCGCCGAGGTTCAGGCTGGCGGTGGCATAGCTGACGCCGATCTTTTGGGCATCCGCGGTAAACAGCAGCAGCATGGCGTCCTTCAGGATGATGGACAGGCCGAAGGTGACCAGCAGCGCGGGTTCCGCCCCCCGCAGCATGACCCGGTTGATGAGTACGCTCTGGAGCACCATGCCCAAAAGGAACATAACGGGGACGGTGACGACCAGTGTCAGAATGGGGTTGATCCCCAGTGCGCTGGACAGGATGGTGGAGCCAAAGGCGCCCATAATGATGAACTCCCCGTGGGCCAGGTTCGTCAGCTTGACGATACCGAACATCATGCTCATACCGACGCCGAGGAGGGCATAGATCGCGCCCAGCAGGATACCGTTGATCAGGATTTGCATTCTTCCCCCTCCTCCTTACAGGCCGAAATAGGCCTTTTTGATTTCTTCTTCACCCAGCTCCACAGAACGGCCGGACAGGACCACCTTGCCCTTGAGCATAACGTGACTGATCTCGCCGGTCTTGATCGCCCGCTTGGTGTCCTGTTCCACCAGCACCACGGTCATACCCTCGCCGCTGATCTGCTTGATGCGGGCATAAATATCCTTGATAATGGTGGGGGCCAGGCCCAGGGAGATCTCGTCAAAGAGCACCAGCTCCGGGTTGGTCATCAGCGCCCGGCCGATGGCCACCATCTGCCGCTGGCCGCCGGAGAGGCTGCCGGAGAGATCGTTGCGCTTCTCCTTGAGCACCGGGAAGAGCTCGTACACCCGCTCCAGAGAGTCCTTAACCTTGGCCCGTGCGGCCTTGGGGTAGCTGCCCATGACCAGGTTGTCCTCCACAGTCATGCGGATGAAGCAGCGGCTGCCCTGGGGCACCAGCGAGAGGCCCCGCAGCACGACCTTTTCCGCCGGCATTCCGGTAATGTCTTCCCCCTTGAAGGTGATCGTTCCGGCAGTCGGCTTATGTACCCCGGCTATGGTGTCCATCAGGGTGGATTTGCCCGCGCCGTTGGCGCCGATGACCGAGACGATGATCCCCTGCGGCACGTCCAGCGTGGCCTCCTCCACGGCGACAAAGTCGCCGTATTTGGCCTGGACGCCCTCTACTTTCAGGATAGGCTCACTCATCTTCTTCCACCCCCAGATAAACTTCTTCCACCAGCTTGGAGTTCATGACCTCCAGGGGCTCCCCCACCAGCAGGTTGTGGCCCTCGGACATACACATCAAGGTGTCCGTGGACTCCACCATGGTCTGGATGACGTGTTCGATCCAGATAATGGAGTAACCGGCGGCCTTCAGGTTGGCCACCATTTTCATGACATCCTGGACCTCCGCCTCGGTCAGGCCAGCGGCCACCTCGTCCAGCAGCAGCAGCTTGGGCTCGGTACCCAGGGCCCGTGCGATCTCCAGCCGCTTGCGGTCCAGCAGCGTCAGCTCCCCCGCCCGGATCTCGCGCTTTTCATACAGCTCGGTGAGCTTCAGCGCCTCCAGGGCCACCCTGCGCCCGTCTTTCTCCGAATGGCCCGCGCCGTGGACGGAGGCCACCAGGACGTTTTCAAATACGCTCATGCCCTCGAAGGGACGGGGCACCTGATAGGTGCGCCCGATGCCCAGCTTGCAGCGGGCGGCGGCGTTCGTTTTCGTTACATCATGCCCGTCATAGGCGATCTTTCCCTTGGTCGGGATGATCAGGCCGATCAGGGCGTTGAACATGGTGGTCTTGCCGCATCCGTTGGGGCCGATGACACCGTAGACCTCGCCACGTTTCATTTCAAAGCTCAGGTCATTCAGGATCTGAACCCGGCCGTAGCCGGCGTTCACGTGTTCGAACGACAGAATGGTATCCGTATCCATGTTTCCCTCCCGTATTGCGAAGCTGGGGCGGACGGAGAGCCGAGACTCCCCCGCCCGCCCCGGTCAGATCCGTTGCGCTTGGGTTTTCGCTCTTACTTGTTGGAAGCGTTTCCGGCGATGTACGCGCCAGTGGTGGAAACCTCAGGGAACACGCTGTTGTCGATGATGACCAGCTCCATCGTGCCGTCCTCCGCGCGCTGCCACTGACCGCCGCAGACTACGGTGTCGGAGTAGTGCAGGCCGCCCATGGTGTTCTCATACTTGATGGGGCCGACAATGGTGGTCACGTCCAACTGGGACAGGGCGTCGCGGACCGCCGTCTTGTCCGTGGTGCCCGCAGCCTGGAAGGCCTCGACGGCCAGCTCCATGGCGGCATAACCATAGCCGGCGGGCTGGGGCATGGGACGGCCGCTGTTGGCGGCGGAGTAGGCCTCGCCCAGCTGGGCGCAGGTCACGCCGGTCAGATCGGAGGTATAGGGGTGATCGGGGCTCCACCACACCTCGGTCATGACGCCTTCCATGATGTCCTCGCCGATGGCTTCCATATCGCCCAGCAGCAGGCAGCACTTGCCCATGGTGACGCAGCCGACTTCAAGGCCGCTCTGCAGGGCCTGGCTCCACAGATTGGAAAAATCGGGAGGCGTGTTGGTACCGGCCAAGACGTCGATCTCAGCGCTCTTGAACTGGCTGATCACGTTGGAGAAGTCGGTGGTCCCGGCGGGGTACTGGCCGGGGTCCACCAGTTCGTAGCCGTCTTCGGCCACCTTCCGGGTAAAGACCTCGTACCAGGCGGTGCCGTCCGCGTCGTTGGCGAACGCCACGCCCACCTTGTGGCCCTGGCCGGGGCCGTAACCGGCCGCCGTCCACAGGGCCTTGTACTGCTCGTAAACATTCTCGATCGTCCAGAAGGCGTGATAGGTCCACTCATACTCATCGGCGGCGCCGGCCACGGCATTGACAGGCGCCTGGATGGCCACGCAGGGCACGCCGTAGCGCTCGGCCACGGAACTGACGGGGATGACGGTCTCGGGAGTCTGGATCGCGACGATCAGGTCCACCTTGTCCTCTTCACACAGCTTCTGCGCCATCTCGGTACAGGTAGTGGTGTCGGACTTGGAGTCATACAGAACAACTTCGACGTTCTTCTTTTCGCCGTCCACCTCAATGCCGCCCAGGGTGTCGTTGACATAGGAGGTGATCTGGTCGATGACCCACTGGCCGCCTTCGCCGTTTCCGGCCAGAGCGCCGGTGGAGGGGTTCACATAACCGATCTTGATGGTACCGCCGCTGGAGCCGCCGGAGGAACCGCCAGAGGAGCCGCCGCCCTCGTTGCCGGAGCCGCTGCCTCCGTTGCCGCCGCAGCCGGCCAGCAGGCCGGCTGCCATGACCACGCAGAGCAAGAGCGCGAGGATAGGTTTCTTCTTCATCGTTCGATCTCCTTTCATTGCTTCAGCCGGGCGTCAAGGGCTTTTCCCCTGTCTGTCAAGGCTGAGCTTCTGACCGAATTCTATCAGTTTTTCCCTTAAGCAAACCTTAAGCGCCCCCTTATGCAACCTTAAGTTTTTATGCAACACACGTTTTTGCGGCCAAACTTTTTGCTCCGTTTTTGTTCAATATGACCAGCCCCCTGTTGGGGGCGCCAATTTTGGAAGCGGTGTTTGCAGGAAAAAATGCGGAAGGCCCCGCCTTGGCAGGTCCCTCCGCATACGTTCAGGCTTTTCCCTTTTCCCGTACCGGGAGCGTTACCGCAAATGTCGTTCCCTTCGGCCGGTTGTGCGCCGCTGTGATTCGCCCGCCATGGCGCGTTACGATCAGGCTGGCGATGTAAAGCCCCAGGCCGCTGCCGTCCGCCTTGGACTGCTGGCGCTCCTCCCGGTAAAAGCGGGTAAAGATCTTGCCCAGCGCCTCATCCTTGATTCCCACCCCGGTATCGGATACGGCCAGCACCGCTTTCCCATCGGCCATCTGCGCGGAAACCCGGATGCTGTCTCCCGGTTCGGTATACTTCAGCGCGTTTTCCAGCAGGATGGCCAGAAGCTCGGTGAGCAGCTGACGATCGGCCTGGATATCCAGACCGTGCTGAAGCGTACACGCCATCGTCTTGCCCGCCGCTTCGGCCTGGTAGCGAAACGGCTCGATAAAATCCCCCACCATCTGATCCAGATGGATGTTTTCCCGGTGGATGGTCATCTCCGCAGCCTGAAGCTGTACCATCTCCAGCAGATTGGAGGCCATCTTGCGCAGACGGCTGGTCTCAGTCAGCGAATTCATGATAAGGTCGCTTCGCTCGATGATCCGCGCCCCCGGCGTATCCAGCAGCAGCTCCAGGGAGCTGTGGATGACCGCCAGAGGGGACCGCAGCTCATGCGAGGCATAGCTGATGAATTCATCCTGCCGTTCCCACGCCTCGGTCACGCCCTGGACCAGCGTTTTGCTCAAAAACCACCCCACTATCAGTACCAGCAGCATCGCCGCCAGGGTGCACTGCACCAGTACCCGCAGGATGATGGCCAGAGAGGCTTCGATCTCCGTGGAGTCGGTGGTCATCTGGACATAAAAGGTCTCCCCCGCCGAAGTGGTCACAGCAAGCGTGTAGGTGCGGTAATAGAGCACAAAGCTGTTGCGCTCCACCGATTCGGTCTGCATGCCGTGCGCCCCGGCCTGAAAGCCGACGTTGAGCATGTAATCAAAGCTGGACAGATACTCCGCGTTGAGAATATTTCCCTGACGATCCCGCAGCAGCAGGAAAATGCGGTAGGTGATCACATAGCTGCCCCGGTCGGTATAGACAATGTTCTTGCCGTTTTGAAAGTTCTCCACGGCGCCGTCCACATTGGACTCAATGGCCTGGGCGGCATGCTCCATCTGACGGTCCACATCCTCATAGAGGGCGCCCTCCGCCACCGCGTATACGATCAGATCGAAAATACCGAACAACGCCAGAAATACCACGAACAAAAGCAGCATATACCGCAGGCGGCGCTGCAGCAAGAAGGCTTTTCTATCCATAGAGCTCGCTGTCGTCGGTGAGGATATAACCGATCCCCCGCACGGTCTTCAGATACTTTTCATAGTCGTACTGCCGCAGAAGCTTCCGGATCTGACTGGCATAGACTTCCACCACGGAAAAATCCGTAGCGGAATAGAAGCCCCATACGCGCTGGAACAGGCGTTCCTTATGTACGATCACGTTCTTGTTTTCCACCAGATAGTAAAGAAAATCGAACTGCTTGCCGTGCAGGTCCAGTTTCCCGTCCCCGATACGGGCGGTGCGGGTATTGGTCCACAGCGTCAGCTCCAAAAAGCGCAGACCTTCGCGCTGAGCGCTCTCATCCCGCCGGGTGCGGCGCACCAGTGCGTCCAGCCGGGCCTGAAAGATATCCAGATCAAAGGGCTTGGACAGGTAGTCGTCCGCCCCCGCCCGCAGGCCCTTCACCTGGTCGGAAGCCTGTCCCAGGGCGGTCAGCATAAGCACCGGCGTGGTGATGCCTCCGCCGCGCATCTGCTCCAGCACTTCATAGCCGTTGAGCCGGGGCATCATCACGTCCAGAATGATCACATCGAAGCTCTCCCGGGCTAGACGCTCCAACCCCTCTTCTCCATCGAACGCCTGGGTCATGTCGAATTTGTGCTTGAGGCTCTCACAGATGTTGTTGGACAGGATCCTGTCATCCTCTACGATCAGCGCTTTCATGAAGCCGCTCCCTCCTCCCCCGTCCCGGCCGGGCCGGGTATGGGGATGATATCTGCTGTAACCGGGATCTCCGGGATCAGATAATTGCCCACGATCTCCTGACGGTAGGTGCCGTCCGCCCCCATGACCCACTGTCCGGTCACACAGGGCATCACGGACACATGCTCTTCATTGAAGGAGACATAGCCCACCACGGTGTCCAGTCCGGTCTCCTCCGCTGCGGCATTGATGGCGTCCAGCTCCAGAGAACCGGCCCGCTTTAGGATATCATACAAGATCTCCACATTGGCGTGCTTATATCCAACGGTGGGCGGCGCGTCCGTCAGCGCGGGATCAAACCGCGTCCGGTAATCCTCCGCCAGTTCCTGACAGCTCCAGCCGTTGATGGAGGAGGTATAGGGAAAATCGGAACGCCACCACACCTCGGTGATCAGGCCGTTGGCCGCTTCCCCCATGGCCTCCACGTCGGCGGCGAACAGGCAGGACTTCGCAACCGTGCACATCTTGGGCCGGTAACCGGCGGACAGGCATTCCGACCAGAAGGCGGAAAAGTCAGCCGTAGTCATCACGCCCAAAATGATGTCGCATGGGGCGGCGGCAAAGGCCTCCACGGTGGCGCTGTAGTCTTCCATACCGATGGCATAGCGCCCCGGGTCCACGATGGTATAGCCTTTGGCCGCGGCAAATTCCGTAATGAAAGTGGTGATCTCGATCCCCTCGCTGTCGTTCGCCGTGAGCAGGCCGACCGTCTTGTTGCTGTCGATCTGCTCCCAGGCATCCAAAAAGCAGAGCATCTCCCGTTCGTTGTCAAAAAAGGTGTGCCAGGAGTTCTGGTAAGGCCCCCCCAGTACCCAGGCGGACGCCGGTGCGTCTACCGAAATGCAGGCGATCCCTGCGCGCTCGCATACGGCGGACACCGGAGAGACCGTATCCGCCGTATGCGAGACGATCATGATATCCGCCCCCCGTTCGATGAGCTCCAGGGCGGCCGCGCCGGCTCCCGCCACATCCGATCCGGAGTCGGCATAGATCAGCTCCAGCCGGCAGCGCTTCCCATCCAGCACCACGCCGCCCTGTTCGTTGACCGCGTCGATGGCCGTCTGCTCCACATAGGGGGTCCCCTGTCCGAAGGAGGCCAGCGTACCGGTCAGCGGGACCACACGGCCCACCAGCACCGTATCGTCAAAGATCCAGCTTCCGTCCTCCGCCTTCCCTGAGGGCGCCGGTTCCGGCCCACGCGGACGGCACGCGGACAGTGTGAAGGCCAGAGCCAGGCATAACAGCACGGCCGCCCCTCGTCTCATTCGCCACGCCTCCCCCTTTGGCTGTCGTTTTCTCTATTCTATCGGATTGTCAAACGGATTGCAAGGTGATTCAGAGCCCCTCCGCTTTCTGTGCTCCATCCGTGCCGGTCTCTCCATGCTTAAGGCTGTAATAATAGCTTCCCCTTCCCAGCCCGGCCGCCACCCCTTCCGCGAAGGTCCCCAGCTTGGCCGCCGCGGCCAGGCCCAGGCGGCGCAGTCCGTAGGCCGGTCCGAACCGCGCCATGATTTGAACCGAGGAGCGGATATCGTAAAAGGCCCGGCTGGAGCGCATAAATTCCTTCTGGAGTTCCCAGGCGGTCATGTGCTTGGGCCGAAACGTCACGTTCATCATGTCGAACTGTTCCCAATCGCGGGTCAGTATCCGCCCCTCCTCCCGGTACTGCTCATAAACGGCGGTGCCCGGGAAGGGCGTCAGAATGGCCGGTTGGAGCTGATATGCTCCGATTTGCCTGGCAAACGCCACGGAGCGGCGGATATCCTCCGGCGTATCGGCGTCGATCCCCAGCACCAGACTGGCGATCAACCGGATCTTGTGCCGTGCCAGAGCCGCGCCGCAGGCTTCGATATCAGCCACCCGCTGATGTTTTTCGACCTGATCCAGCGCCTGCTGATTCAGGGATTCAATGCCGACCAGGACCCGGTTCAGATGCGCCTGCTCCAGCAAATCAAGGAGCTGCTCATCCCGGTAGAGGTCGGTACGTCCAAAAAAGAAGGTCTCCCGGAACACCAGATCCTCTGCAATCATCCGGCGGCAGATTTCTTTAGCGTAGTCCGGGTCGGCCGTAAAATTGTCGTCTTCAAAGTTCATATAGCGAAAGCCCAAACGCTTGTAGCAGCGCAATTCCGCGATCACGCTCTCCACGCTGCGCCTCCGGTAAGGCCGGAACATCCGGGAGGTGGTGCAGAAGGAACAGCAATAGGGGCAGCCCCGGCTGGACATCACGTTAGCCGTGTCGCAGCGGGTCTTCAAAATGGAGTAATCCGGAATGGGAACGCAATCCAGGTCTTCCACACAGGGCGCACGGACGACGGCGTCCCGGATGCGGCCCTCCACCACGTCCAGGATGACCCGCTCCCCTTCTCCGACGATGACCTGATCGGCGTGCTCCGCCGCCTCCTCCGGCAGGGTGCTAGGGTGGATGCCGCCCAGGATCACCCGTGCTCCGGTCTCCCGACGGAAGCGGTCGGCCAGCTCGTAGGCCCGCGGCGCGGTGGATGTCATGGCGTTCAGACAGAATACGTCCACGCCTTTGGTCAGCCGCTTGTAATTCAGGGTGGTATAGAGCTCCTCATAGACCTCCACCTGATGCCCCGCCGTCTTCAGAATGTGGCCCAGGATCAGCGGACCCGTGATGGCGTTTGTGTGCCCGTAAAAAGAGCCGCCCAGCCGGTAGAAGCGCTGGCGCCGCAGCCAGCTGGCGGGCGTGATGAATACAATTTTCATAAGGGGCCTCTCTTTCTTGGTTCGCGCGCGGCAGCCCTGCCCCCGGCCCGGGCCTGGTATCGGTCTGTCAGGCGCTCCTATTCTTCTCTATTCTGCCCCCACCTCCGATGACCCAAACAGCAGCGGACAAGGCGGTCAAAACAGACCCAAAGGCCTGTTTCGACCCAGCCTGTCCCAAGATGAAGGAACTCTGCAAGGCGCTCCTGCGGGATGGTTTTTCAACCGTCAGGCTGTTGAAAAACCCTCTTGGAGAAGAGCCTCGCAGAGTTCCGTCGTCCGCAGACGACGGAAGGAAAGAAATCTCCGTCATTTCCGGCGACATGCGCGTCGGAAATGACACCTCTCATGACGGACAGGGCGACTTTTCTGC
>NZ_JANGBE010000059.1:0-9555 GCF_024462255.1 Flavonifractor sp. DFI.6.63
CGGCCGCTTTTGCGGCCGCCGCCCGGCAGTTGCTCAAAAACGTCTCGCAGCGTGCGCCCCAACGGGCCGCACCCCCGCGCTATTTATGATAGAGCTTGTTGGTCTCATAGGTGGGCTCGCAGGTCAGGCGCAGGCCCAGCTTGCCGTAGATGCCGGTATCCACCGGAGAGAGGATGACCGTGGAGTGGGCCTCGCAGCCCCGCAGCCGGGCCAGCTGGTCCAGCGCCCGCTTGGCCAGGGGGTTGGTCGTGGCGGAGATCGCCAGGGCGATCAGCGTCTCGTCGCTGTGCAGGCGGGGATTGTTGGACCCCAGGTGGCTGACTTTGACCGATTGGATGGGCTCAATGGCCTCCGGTGAGATCAGGTGGGAGCCGTGATCGATCCCTGCCAGGCGCTTGAGGGCGTTGAGCAGCGTGGCGGAGGTGGCCCCCATGAGGGCCGTGGTCTTGCCGGTAACCACCTCCCCGCCGGGCAGCTCAATAGCGGCGGCGGGGTTTCCGGTCTCCTCCGCCACCCGGGCGGAGGCGGCGATGACCGGCCGGATGGAGGCGTCCACCTTGGCCTGCTGCATGATCAGCTCCAGCTTGTACACCAGCTCGTCGTCGGCCTGACCGGTCCGGCGGTCGCACAGGGCGGCGTAGTACCGGCGGACGATCTCCTGCCGCGCGGCGGCGCAGACCGCTTCGTCATCCACGATGCAGCAGCCCGCCATATTCACCCCCATGTCGGTGGGGGACTTATAGGGGCACTCCCCCATAATTTTTTCGAACATGGCGGAAAGCACCGGGAAAATCTCCACATCCCGGTTATAGTTCACCGTGGTCGCTCCATGGGCGGCCAGATGGAAGGGATCGATCATGTTTACGTCCCCCAGGTCCGCCGTGGCGGCCTCGTAGGCCAGGTTCACCGGGTGCTGGAGGGGCAGATTCCAGATGGGGAAGGTCTCAAACTTGGCGTAGCCCGCCTTGACGCCCCGCTTGTACGCATGGTAGAGCTGAGAGAGGCATACGGCCATCTTGCCGCTGCCGGGGCCGGGGGCGGTGACCACCACCAGGGGCCGGCTGGTCTCGATATAGTCGTTTTTGCCGTATCCCTCGTCGCTGACGATGAGGGGGATGTTATTGGGGTAGCCCGCAATGGGGTAGTGCAGGTATACCCGCATTCCCAGGCTCTCCATCCGGCGCTTGAAGGCGTCCGCCGCGGGCTGGGCGGCATACCGGGTCACCACTACGCTGCCCACGTACAGCCCCTGGCTCCGGAACGCGTCGATGAGGCGCAGCACGTCCACGTCGTAGGTGATGCCCAGATCCCCCCGGATCTTGTTCTTCTCGATATCGCTGGCACAGATGGCGATGACGATCTCCGCCTTATCGGCAAGCTCCTGAAGCATCCGGATCTTGCTGTCCGGCGCGAAGCCCGGCAGCACCCGGGAAGCGTGGTGGTCGTCAAAGAGCTTCCCGCCGAATTCCAGGTAAAGCTTGTTGCCGAACTGTCCGATCCGTTCCCGGATGCGGCTGGATTGGAGGTCCCGGTATTTCCCGTTGTCAAAGCCGATCTTGTCCATTGTATTCCATGCTCCTTTGCACACAATTCAAATTAGTATAGCACAAAAAGGGGAGCTTGAAAAGGGCTTGCGTTCCCTTGCCAACAGGGGCAGTATCCAGCAGAGAAACTGTACAGGGCCGCGCCTGCAGGCGCAGATCGGCAGGGGAACAAACGCAAGATCCGCCCTGCCAGGCATAGCCGGGGCGGCATTGCTTTTTTGAAAAACAGGTGCGGCGGACCGTCATCCACGATCCGCCGCACCTTCGCCTGTGAGAACGCCGCCTCACAGGCGCTCGATAATTCCCGCGGCCCCCATGCCGCCGCCGATGCACATCGTCACCATACCGTACC
Organism: Flavonifractor sp. DFI.6.63; assembly: GCF_024462255.1. Classification (NCBI taxonomy): domain Bacteria; kingdom Bacillati; phylum Bacillota; class Clostridia; order Eubacteriales; family Oscillospiraceae; genus Flavonifractor; species Flavonifractor sp. DFI.6.63. The sequence continues at coordinate 1,897 of NZ_JANGBE010000059.1, forward strand.
GGCCGCCGGTATGTTCCAGATAGCTCAGCGCCTTGCATGTGAGAATGGCGCCGGTAGCGCCCAGCGGATGCCCCAGGGCCATGGCGCCCCCCCACGGGTTAACCCTGGCCGGATCCATGCCCAGGGTACGGATACAGGCCAGGGCTTGGGAGGCAAAGGCCTCGTTGAGTTCGATGGTATCCATCTCCTCCAGGGTGAGCCCCGCTTTCTTCAACGCCTTTGGCACGGCTTCAATAGGGCCTACGCCCATGACCTCCGCAGGCACGCCGCCGGTGGCGAACGTGACAAAGCGGGCCAGCGGCTTAAGGCCCATGGCCTGGGCCCGCTCGGCCGACATGAGCACCACAAAGCCGGCGCCGTCGGTGCGCTGGGAGGAGGTGGCAGCGGTAACCAGACCATCCTCCAAGAAGCAGGGCTTCAGCTCCGCCAGTTTCTCCGCCGTAGTACCGGGGCGAATCCCCTCGTCCCGAATCACCGTGACGGCCTGTCCATCGGCTCCGGGGATCTGGACGGGGATTATCTGCCCGTCAAAACAGCCCTGGACCTGGGCCTGGGCTGCCCGGCGGTGACTTTCGGCGGCCATGGCGTCCATGTCCGCCCGGCTGATGTTCCAGCGCTTGGCCACGTTTTCCGCTGTAATCCCCATGATGGTGTATACCTCGGGCCGGTGCTCCCGCAGCCAGGGGTCCGCGTCCTCCACGCCGATGAGCATGGGCACCATGGACATGGACTCCACCCCGCCGGCCACCATGATCGCTTCCTCGCCGCAGCGGATGGCATTGGCGGCGGTGGCGATGGTCTGCAAGCCGGAGGAGCAGTAGCGGTTGACCGTCTGGGCCGTAACGCTGTCCGGCAGTCCGGCCCTCTGTACAATAAGCCGGGCCATGTTGGCCCCCTGGACCCCATAGGGCATGGCACAGCCCATGATCACGTCGCCGATCTCCTCGGGACGGAGGCCGGGGACCCGCTCCAGCACGCCCAACAGCGCCTGTGCGCCGTATTCCACCGGGTGCACCTGGGCGAAGGCTCCCTTACCGGCCTTGCAGCAGGCGGTGCGCCCGTAGGCCACGATCACCGCGTCTTTCAATTGCGTCTGCATATATGATTTCCTTTCCAGCCGTCTCCGACGGTCAGGGGAAAAGGCCCCGTCCGCGGGGCGGCGTTACTTTAGTTGATACTGTTCCAGCTTTTCATAGAGCACTGTGCGGGAAATCCCCAGCAGTCCGGCGGCCTTGGCCCGGTTCCCGTTGGCAGCAGCCAGCGCATCCCGGATAAATTCCCGTTCAAACGCCTGGCGGGCAGGGCGCAGGCGGAAGTCCCCGCTGCTGGTCACCTGGCGGCGCTTGCGGGCCTGCAGGCGCTGCTCCAGCTGGAAGAAATCCTTCCGCCGCAGGATGGGAGAGGCGGCCGCGTTCATGGCGCTCTCCACCGCATTTTGCAGTTCCCGCACATTGCCCGGCCAGTCGTAGTCCATCAGCAGCTCCATGGAACCGGAGCCCACGCCTTCGATGACCATGCCGAGCTGACGGTTGAGCTGCCGAATGAAATTCTCCACCAGCAAGGGGATGTCTTCCTTCCGCTCCCGCAGGGTGGGCGCCTGGATGCGGATCACATTCAGGCGATAGTACAGATCGCTGCGGAACTGTCCGGTCTCCACGAGGGCCTCCAGGGGGATATTGGAGGCGGCGATGACCCGGACGTCGATGGGAATGCTCTTGTCCCCGCCCACCGGGTCGATCTCACGCTCCTGAAGCACCCGCAGGAACTTGGGCTGCATGGTCGGGGTAAGCAGGTTCACCTCGTCCAGGAAGATGGAACCCTTGTTGGCCAGCTCGAAGCGGCCCGCCTTTCCCTTTTTTGCCGCCCCAGTAAACGCGCCCGTCACATAACCGAAGAACTCCGACTCCATCAGCTCGGCCGGGATGGCCGAACAGTTTACCCGCACGAAATTGGCCGAGCGGCGGACGCCGCCGGCGTGGATCGCGTGGGCGATCAGCTCCTTGCCGCTGCCGGTCTCTCCCTCTATGAGCACGGTAGAGGCGGAGTGGGCGGCCTGGTAGATCTGCTCCTTGAGGCGCTGGATGGCGTCGCTTTTCCCGATGATGTTGTCCATACTATAGCGTGCGCCCCGTATGCGTGAGAGCTCTTTCTTATAGAATTCGACCTCCCGGGACAGCTCGCTCAGCCGTGCCGACACATCATCCACATTCTGTTTTCCGTAGACGATCACATAGATAAAAACGCCGATAACCTTGCCGTTGGCGTCCAGCCGCGGGATATAATTGGTGACCGCGGGGACTCCTTGGGCCCGGACCACCTGGGCCAGAACGGGCTTTCCCGTGCGCAGCACCTCGGGCGCGTGAGTATCCGGAAGCAGCTCCCACACCTTGCGTCCCAGCGCGTCCTGGGCCGTATGACCGGTAAAGCGCTGCCAGCTCGGGCTGACATAGATATAGGTGCCCGTCTCGTCCAGCACCGCAGCCGCGTCCAAGTTCTCGATAAACTGCATCATGCAGGCCTGGTCCAGCTTGTTCTTCTGTTCCATACCGCCGCCCCCCAGCGTTGCACAGGTTCTTTTTACTATATCAGCGGCCCCCTCCCCTCCGCAATTGACATTCTGTCTAAATTCACACTTTTTCTTTGTATATAACAGAGAAAGTTGCTGTTTTATCGCATTTTTAGTTTATTTTTGTTCATTATGCATCCGGATTATTTTAAAAAATGTAATCTTTTTATGACATGTCTGCTTTTCTTTACATGCGTCTGTTTGGCCCTGAATTCGACTGACTCCAGTGGGTTTCAGGGCGTGTGGAATGTTCCCTGTGCCCGAAACTCCGAACACTCCCGTCCTGCTCTTTTCCCGATCCGGTTTGGCAAACCCTTGGCGGCGCTTGCTTTTTTCCGTCAGGCGCATTTGGCATTCCATTTGCTTATATCTCTCGTGTGCAGGCGGCAGCCGCCCCCCGGTGTTCCGTCTAAACCGCGCAGGACGAAAAGAAGGAGTGTGTTTCACGTATGAAAATCATTGATCTTTCCATCCCCATTGAGTCTGATCTGCCCAGCGACCCTGAGATTCAGATCCCTCGTATCCAGTACTGCAACCACAAGGACACGGCGGAACAGATGGCGGGTTTCTTTCAGGGCTGCACCGTGGACGACCTGCCCGAAGGCAACGGCTGGGGCATTGAGTTTTTGAAGGTCTGCACCCATTCCGGCACCCACGTGGACGCCCCCTATCACTATTATCCCACCATGAACGGAGGGGAGAAGGCCTGGACCATAGACGAGGTTCCCCTGGATTGGTTTGTGGGCGACGGCGTAGTGATGGACTTTCACGACAAACCCGACGGATACAAAATCACCGCCCGGGATGTGGAAGACTACTTCAAGCGCATCCACTACACCCTGAAGGCCGGCGACATCGTGCTGCTCCGCACCGATGCGGACGACCGCTGGGGCAAGCCCGAGTACCTGGTGGCAGGCGCCGGCATGAGCTATGAGGCCACCATGTGGCTGCTCAATCAGGGGGTGCGCGTCGTCGGTACGGACGGTTGGAGCTGGGATGTGCCTCTGCCCTTTGAGGGTCAGGAGTTTGAAAAGAACCACGACGCCTCCATCATCTGGGAAGCCCACCGGGTAGGCCGGGACAAGGCCTACTGCCACATTGAGAAGCTGACCAACCTGGACCAGCTGCCCGTCACCGGCTTCAAGGTGAACTGCTTCCCCGTAAGCATCAAAGCGGCCTCCGCCGGCTGGGCGCGCGTGGTCGCATTCGTGGAATAATCCTATCGCCGGAGCGCGCGGCTCCCTGGAAAGAAAGTGAGGAAATGTATGAACGCCAACACCATTTTTCTGGTTCTGTTTGTGATTTTCTGTGGTATTCTGGTCGGCTGTGGCATCGTCAGCAAGCGTTGGGTCAAGGAATCCTCGGACTATATTCTGGCTGGACGTGAGATTTCCACCTTCATCAATATGATCGGCGTGTGTGCCATCGGCTTTGCCGGCACCACCGTAGCCCTGGCTCCCGGCTTTGCCGTACAGCTGGGCCTGACCGCTTCCTTCGCCTGGGGCAGCATCTACGGCATCTGCGGCTTGCTGCTCTTCGCCCTGCTCTTCTCCAACTTCATCCGCCGCTGCGGCGCGCAGACGCTTCCTGAGTATCTGGAGATGCGCTATGACGGCAAGGTCCGCTCCGTAGTGGCCATCACCTCCGTGGTCGGCATGTCCGGCATCCTGGCCAACAACATCGTCTCCTGCACCAATGCCATCGCCGGATTCACCAAGTGGAACGCCACCTTAATTATGGCGGTTATTTTCCTGGTGATTATTGCCTTTACCTTTATTTCCGGTCTGTGGGCCACCACTCTGACGGACTTCTTCCAGGTCACGCTGGGCGTGATCATCGTGCCCACCATCCTCATCCTGCTCTGCCAACGCTACGGCTGGCTGGATGCCATCAACGCTGCTTGGCCCGGCGGGAACGCCTTCGCCGCCGGCATCACCGGCGGCGCCCTGAAGGGGATCGCCCCCACATACCCCTCGGTGCTCAACTTTGTCATCTGCTTTGCCGCTGCGTTGGTGTGGGGCAACAATTACTACTGGATGAAGATCGCCAACTGCCGCAGTGAGAAGGTCGCCCGCAAATCCTTTGTCCTGGCTGCCATTATTCTGGTGGTCGTCTTCTGCATCCCTCTTGGTATCATCGGCGCCTTTGCCGGCGCCTTCCTGGGCGAGAATTTCGCCGCTCCCTTCGGCTCCGGCTCTGTGGCGCCCACCGGTGCTTACGGCCTGATCGCCTCTACCTTCCCCGCCTTCCTGGGTTCTTTCTTTGTCATCGGCGCCGTAGCCGCGTCGGTGTCTACCGCCTCTACCTCCGCTTTGGGCGCCTCCGCAGTGGCCACCCGCGATATTTATCAGCGCATGATCAACCCCAAGGCGGACACCAAGACGGCCCTGAAGGCCTCCAAGTGGATCATGGTGCTCATCGGCGTGCTTACCTGAGTCCTGTGCCTGTTCCCGGGCGGCCCCACCTATCTGTTTGCCTTTGCCAACTGCTGGCTGGTGCCTCCTGCCATCCTGCTGGGCCTGGGCGCCATCTGGCCCAAGTTCAACTCCCGCGGCGCCATCTGCGGCGCCCTGGCCGGTATGATCACCATGGCTGTGTTCACGCTGCTGGGCGACGTATTCAAGGTATTCGCCATTAACAAGTACATTTACCTGGCCACCCTGGGCTTCTTGGTGACTCTTGTGGTAGCTGTGCTGGCCTCCCTCACCGGCAAGCCTAAATACTACGGTGAATCCAACTGGGAGCGGGTCCCAACCGCCTCCAACCGCAAAGACGTGAAGCTGGATGCCACCGACCTGCAGGTACTGGAGATGATCCGAGTGGGCCACTGCTACATGGCCGACCTGACCGATGCGCTGGGCGTGGACTCCAAGACCTCCTCTGCGGCCGTGGAACACCTGGATCAGGGCGGCTACATCGTCCGCGCCGGGATGCGCGGCTCCAAATTCTATACCTTCTCCATCACCGATAAGGGCCGCGCCGCCCTGCCCGTCCTTGGAGGCCGGGAGAGCGAGATGGCCAGGGAATGCCTGACCCCCCTGTATGTCCAGCTGCTCAAAATCGTCAAGGACACTCCTGAGAAGCAGGCTGAGTTCCTTCAGAAAAACGGAATCAAGTCTATGCGCATGTCCTCGATCTGCTCCCACCTGACCCGTCAGGGCTACATTGTGGAGGGCGGTCTGTTCAAGCGGAAGCTGCGCATCACCGATAAGGGCATAGCGGCGGTCCAGAAGTACGCCTAAGCCGCTTCCCCCACACACTGGCATCCGGAGGACAGGGCCGCTATGATGCCCCGTCCTCCGGTCTGTAAAAGGAGTTTTTTCCATGCCTCAGGAAGAATACCGCCGGAAGCGGACCACCGCCGATGAGGAAGCCGCCCGGATCCGTTCCGGAGATACGGTGTATCTGGCGTGCGGCTGCCTCCTCCCTGTGGACTTCGCCGCCGCTCTTTACCGGGCGGCCCCCCGTCTCCGGAACGTCAAGGTGCTCAACTACCTTCCCCTGGAGCCCCTCGCCCTGCTCAGCGATCCCGACTGCGGCGAGGCCTTTGACGTCTGTTCCATCTTTTATAACAAGTTTCAGCAAAGCGCGCAGGCCTTGGGCCGATGCAGCTTTCTCCCCACCCATTTGCGCAACGCCGCCCGGGACCTGGGCTGCGCCGCCGAGTCGTACGATTGTATGGTCCTTACCGTCTCTCCCATGGACCGGCACGGGTACTTTTCCCTGGCCGGCTCTGCCGGGATCGAGCTGGCGATGCTTCCCCGGGCCCGTCGCCTGGTGGTCGAGGTGGCCTCCCACGCCCCACGCATTTTTGGGGATACCATGCTCCACATCTCTCAGGTGGATGCTGTTCTGGAGTCCGACCGTTACCCCTGCGTTCTCCCCTCCGAGATCCCCGACGAAGCGGACCGCCAGCTAGGCCAGGTGGTGGCCGGCCTGGTAGAGGACGGCGACACCATTCAGCTGGGCTTCGGCGGCACCATCAACGCTCTGGCGTCCGAGCTGAAAGGCAAGCGCCATCTGGGCATCCATACCGAAGCCCTATCCGACGCCGGCATGGAGCTGCTGCGCAGCGGCGCAGCAGACAACAGCCGCAAGACGCTCCACCCAGGCCGGACGGTGACTTGCTTTACCATGGGCAGCCAGGCTCTCTACGATTTCATTGACGACAACCCCGCCTTTCTGCACAAGACGCTGAGCTATACCAACAATCCGTCCGTCCTAGCCGCCCATCCGGGCATGACCTCCATCAACGCTGCACTCCAGATCGACTTGACCGGTCAGTGCGCCTCAGAAGGGCTGGGCACCCGGCACATCTCAGGCAGCGGCGGCCAAGTGGACACGTCGGTGGGCGCCCAGATGGCCCCCGGCGGCAAGTCCATCATCACTCTGCGCTCCACCTATCAGTCCCGGGACCCCAATACCGGGGAGACCCGCATCCAATCCCGCATCCTGCCCGTCCTTCCGCAGGGAGCGGCTGTGACCCTGACCCGTACGAATACACACTTCGTGGCCACCGAGTATGGCGCAGTGTGCCTGCGGGGGCTGACCATCCCGCAGCGGGCGCGTGCCCTTATCCGCATTGCCCACCCCGACTTCCGCCCCTGGTTGGAGGACGCCTTTGAGCGGCAGTACCATCAGCGGCTGCCCCGTTCCTGAAGGACCCCATAAAACGATTGAATTGAGGTGTATTTTTATGAACAGCAGCAAGACGATCATCACCGTCGCCACGACCGGCGCTTGGCCCACCAAGGCCAATAACCCCAATGTCCCCATGACGCCCGAGGAGATCGCCGAGGACGTGTACGCCTGCTGGAAGGCGGGCGCCGCGGTCGCCCACCTGCACATGCGCGACGACGAGGGCAAGGGCACCATGGACAAGGACCGCTTTGCCAAGACGGTGGAGCTGCTCCGCGCCAACCACCCCGACTGCGACGTCATCCTGAACATGACCACCTCCGGCGCTCTGAACGCCACCGACGAGACGCGCCAGATCCACCTGGAGCAGCTGCGCCCCGAGATGGGCTCCTATGACTGCGGCTCCATGAACTGGCTGCACACCAGCCTGTTCATCAACTCCCCCGCGTTCCTGG
>NZ_JANGBE010000006.1:0-145026 GCF_024462255.1 Flavonifractor sp. DFI.6.63
CTTTAACAGGGAGCCTTTTTCTTTTCTACTTTTCTCCTCGCTATAAGCTACTTTTTTACCCCCGGCTTAGCCGGGGGTTGCCTGCGGTACTACCAAAGCGACCGCGCGGCAGGCGTACGCCTGCCACGCGGTCGTTATGTTTCACCGGAGAGCAGCTCGGTCAGAGCGCCTGGATCCCGAATCTTGATGCTTTTATATCCGGTCTCGATCCAGCCCTGACGGTCAAATTCACCCAGGACCCGGCTCACCGTGACCCGGCTTACCCCGACGGTGGAACCGATATCTTCATGGGTGCAGTGGAGCAGACCCTGCGGGTCGGGGGAGAGGGAGAGCAGGTGCCGGGCGATGCGCCGGTCGGCCTGGAGAAAGGCGCCGTCCACGTGGACGGAGAGCAGGCGTATGGTACGGGCCAGATATTCCAGCATGGAGACGGCCAGATCCGGATGCAGGGCAAAGACCGTCTCCAGCCGGGAGCGGTCCACGGCCACCAGCTCACACCGCGTGACGGCTACGGCGGAAGAGACCCTGGGCTGGCGGTCGAAGAAGGCGGCCTCCCCGATCAGGTCGCCGGCGTGGTGGAGCGTAAGGGTACGCTCGTCCCCCTCCGGAGAGCTGATAAAGCACTTCACGGTGCCGGAGCGGATATAGTAGAACTGGAGCGCCTGGGTATCCTGGAGATAGATCAGGCGGCCGGGCGGATAGGACTGGGGCTGCTGCTGTTCCGCCAGGGGGGCCCATATGTCTCTGGAAGTCATGCCGTTCACCTCTTTTTTTGATTGTAACACGTTTTACATTCTTTCAGCAAGCCCCATGTTATGCTGTGGAGGAAAATCATAAAGGAGGCGCCCAAAGATGGGAATGACAATGACCCAAAAGATCCTGGCCCGCCATGCCGGGCTGGATCACGTGGTGCCCGGCCAGCTGGTGGAAGGCAAGCTGGATCTGGTGCTGGGCAATGATATCACCACCCCTGTGGCTATCTCAGAATTCAATAAGGCGGGTCTGACCCGGGTGTTCGACCGGGAAAAGATCGCTCTGGTGCTGGATCATTACACCCCCTGTAAGGACATCAAGGCGGCTCAGCTCTGCGCACAGGTACGGGAATTTGCACAGAAGTATGAGATCACCCATTTTTATGATGTGGGCTGCATGGGGGTGGAGCACGCCCTTCTGCCGGAAAAAGGACTGACCGCCCCCGGAGAGTGCATGATCGGCGCGGACTCCCATACCTGCACCTATGGCGCGGTCGGAATGTTCTCCACCGGTGTAGGGTCTACCGATATGGCGGCCGGCATGGCGACCGGCCTTGCCTGGTTCCGCATCCCCGCCGCCGTCAAAGTCACCCTGAAGGGGAAGCTGCAGCCCTGCGTGTCCGGCAAGGACGTGATCCTCCATCTGATCGGGACCATCGGTGTGGACGGCGCGCTGTACAAGTCCTTGGAGTTTGCGGGGGAGGGAGTGGGCTCCCTGTCCATGGACGACCGGTTCACCATCGCCAACATGGCCATCGAAGCGGGCGCCAAGAACGGCATCTTTCCGGTGGACGGCAGGACCCGCGCCTATCTGGAGGGCCGCGTGACCCGCCCCTGGCAGGCCGTGGAGGCCGACCCGGATGCGGAGTATGAGCGGGAAGTGGTCATCGACCTGGACCAGCTCCAGCCCACCGTAGCGCTGCCCCACCTGCCCTCCAATACCCGCACCGTGGACCAGGTCGCGGGCACCCACATCGATCAGGTGGTCATCGGCTCCTGCACCAACGGCCGCCTGGAGGACCTGCGCCAGGCGGCGGCGGTACTCAAAGGCCGCCGGGTGGCCAAGGGCGTGCGCTGCATCGTCATCCCAGCCACCCAGCAGATCACTCTGGACGCCATGGCCGAGGGGCTGATCCAGACCTTTATCCAGGCCGGCTGCGCCGTGTCTACGCCTACCTGCGGCCCCTGCCTGGGCGGCCATATGGGCGTGCTCTCCGACGGGGAGCGGGCCATCTCCACCACAAACCGCAATTTCGTGGGCCGCATGGGTCCCGTCACCTCGGAGATCATTCTGGCCAATCCCGCGGTGGCCGCCGCATCCGCCGTGGCGGGCTGCGTGGCCGACCCCAGGACGCTGTAAACGGCGCCGCTTCCGTTTCCCCTTGGGGCGGGTCAGCCTGTCCCTGCGGCAGGCGCTTGCGGTCCAGGCCGCTTGCTGCGCTCCGCTTGCGCGTCCCGTCTGCGACGGGTCCAAAATGACCGGGCGGGAACGTTCCCCGCCGCGTTAAGAAAGGATCGTTACCATGAAGGTTTACAAATATGGCGATAACGTGGATACCGACGTGATCATCCCCGCCCGGTATCTGAACGCTCCCGACGAGAAGTCTCTGGCCTGCCATTGTATGGAGGATATCGACGCGGGTTTTGCTTCCACCGTAGAGAAAGGCGATATCGTGGTGGCTGGGGCCAACTTTGGCTGCGGCTCCTCCCGGGAGCATGCGCCCCTGGCCCTCAAGGCCTGCGGCGTCAAGTGCGTCATCGCCCCGTCGTTTGCCCGTATTTTCTACCGCAATGCCATCAACATCGGTTTTCCCATCCTGGAGTGCGCCCAGGCGTCCCGGGAGATCCGGGCGGGGGACCAGGTGAGCGTGGACTTCGCCACCGGGCGCATCACCGACGAGACCACCGGAAAGACCTATCAGGCCGCGCCCTTCCCGGAATTCGTCGGCAATATCATTGAAAGCGGCGGCCTGCTCAAATCGCTCAAGGACCGGGGGGTGGCACGGTAATGAACTACAGGATCGCACTGATCCGCGGCGACGGCATCGGCCCCGAAGTGGTGGGGGAGGCCGTCAAGGTACTGGAGCGCGTGGGGAAAACGTTTGGACACACTTATGAATTCGTGGACGTACTGCTGGGCGGCTGCGCCACCGATGCGGTGGGGAAGAGCTACCCCGACGGCACGGCGGAGAAATGCAGGGCCTGCGACGCGGTGCTGCTGGGCGCCGTGGGCGGCCCCAGGTGGGGCGCGGACAAGCCCGCAGAGCAGCGGCCCGAGACCGCCCTTCTGGCGATCCGGAAGGATTTGGGGCTGTATGCCAACCTGCGCCCCGCCACGCTGCGTCCCGCCATGATTGACGCATGCCCCCTGAAAACCGAGACCGCCCAAAGGGGCATCGACCTGATGATGGTGCGGGAACTCACCGGCGGCATCTACTTCGGCCGGCGGGAGAAGTATGAGACGGACGATCGGGGCGTGGAGTGTGCCGACCGGATGGCTTACTCCGAGCATGAGATCGAGCGTATCGGACGCCGCGCCTTTGAGCTTTCCCGCTTGCGCCGCAGGAAGGTCACCAGCGTGGACAAGGCCAACGTCCTGGAGACCAGCCGCCTGTGGCGCAGCGTCATGCACCGGCTGGCCCAGGAGTATCCCGACGTAGCCTACGAGGATTTTCTGGTGGATAACTGTGCCATGCAGCTGGTCCGGGACCCCGGCCAGTTCGATGTTTTGGTCACCGAGAACATGTTCGGCGACATTTTGTCCGACGAGGCCAGCATGGTCACCGGCTCCATCGGACTGCTTCCTTCCGCGTCCATCGGGGACAGGGCGCCCGGCCTGTATGAGCCCATCCACGGCTCTGCTCCCGATATCGCCGGCCAGGACAAGGCAAACCCCATCGCCACGATTCTGTCGGCGGCCATGATGTTCCGTTACTCCTTCCAGCGGGCCGCTGAGGCCGACGCCATTGAAGCGGCGGTGGACGCAGTCCTGGCGGAGGGCTGGCGTACCGCCGACATCGCGGAGCCTGGCGTAACGCCCGTCGGCACCCGTAAAATGGGCGAGCTGATCTGCCAGAAGTTGTAAAGGCAGTACTGCAAAACAAGCGCAAGCCTGCCGGAAAGGCCGTGCCCCGCGGACAAAATTGCCGCGCGGGGCGCGGCTTTCTTGACGTGCCGCCGTCTTTCTGCTAGAATGATGCCTGACGGACCGGCCGGGAAGGGCGGATTCCGTGCGGCAGCGCCGCGCACCCAGCGGTTTTGCCTTACGTGCACTCAAAAAGCGCTGGAACAACGAAACGATAGGGGAGGGGGAGCGTCCGTGATCCTGGCGGTAGATGTAGGCAACTCCAATACCACGGTCGGCCTGTTCGACGCCGCGGGCAGGCTGTCCTTCCTCTCCGCGTTGGAGACGGACAAGGACAAAACGAAAGACCGCTGCGCCATCGACCTGCTGGGGGTATTCGGCCTTTATGGGGCGGAGATCGGCTCGGTGGACGGCGCGATCCTCTCCAGCGTGGTCCCCTCCCTGACGGCCACGATGACGGCTGCCGTGGGACGCTTGATTGGATGCAGCCCCATGGTCGTGGGACCCGGCATCAAGACCGGTCTGAACATTAAGGCGGAGATCCACAACCAGCTGGGCAGCGATATCGTGGCTTCCTCCGTGGCGGCCATCCATAAGTATCCCAGCCCTTCTGTGGTCATCGATATGGGCACGGCCACCTCCATGTCTCTGCTGAAGGGCAGCGTATATGAGGGGTGCATTCTTATGCCGGGCCTGCGCTTGGCGCTGGAAGCCCTCTCAGAGCGGGCGGCGGCCCTCCCGCCCATCTCCATGGAGACGGCCGCGCCGGTGCCCTTGCTGGGCCGCACCACCGAGGATGCCATGCGTTCCGGCGTGCTTTACGGCCATGCCAGCATGGTGGACGGCATGATCGGGCGTATGGAGGAAGTGGCCGGACAGCCGGTCACGGTGGTGGCTACCGGCGGAAACGCCGCCAAGGTACTGAAATACTGCACACACAATATCATTTACGATGCGAACCTGGTCATGGACGGGCTTTATCTGCTGTATCAAAAAAATGCGGAGAAGCACCGGAGGGCGTGACCCATAAAACGGTACTCAACGGCGTAAGCCGTGAGTAAATATTTGCGCTGCATCTCGGAAAGAGAGCGGCAGCAGGAGGTAATTTTCCTATGAAAGCAAGCGCAAAGACCCAGCGTCTGACAGGACTGGCCCTGATGACGGGCACTATCATTGTCCTGCAGATAGTAGCATCCTTCATCAAGTTCGGACCCTTTACCATTACGCTGGCCCTGGCTCCCATTATCATCGGCGCGGCGCTGTACGGCGCGGGCGCGGGCGCCTATCTGGGCAGCGTGTTCGGCGTCGTGGTGTTCATCGCCTGTGTGGCCGGCTGGGACATGGGCGGCAATATTCTGTTTACCGCCCGGCCTTTGGTTACATTGATCCTCTGCGTCGTCAAGGGCGCGCTGGCCGGGCTGGCCGCGGGGGCGGTCTACCGTGCGCTGGCACAGCGCAGCCCCATGGCCGGTTCCATCCTTGCGGGCATTATGTGTCCGGTGGTGAACACCGGCATCTTCTGCCTGGGACTGGCCGGGTTCTACTATGACACGCTGGTGGCATGGGCAGGCGGGACTGCGCTGGTCTACTATGTCATCACCGTTCTGGTGGGGTTGAACTTCCTTCTGGAGATGGCGATCAATCTGGTGCTCAGCTCCGTCATCGTACGGGTCGTCAAGGCCAGAACGGCAGCCTGAACCGCATCTGCGGGGGACATCCATTGGCAGATTGCCATGGATGTCCCCCTTTTTGCATTATAGACATCATCAACATTCACATTTTGCGGAAAATCAGAAATAAGGACTTGCAATTTTGCAAGTTGGCGCATATAATATGTCATGATTTTGAGTTCAAGGGAGAGATTTCATTGAAAGAGTTGTCCAGGATCGCAGAGGCCGTACAGGCCTCCACCACGATGGCCATCGACGCCATGTTTAAACAGATGAAAGCCGATGGGATCGACGTGATCGGCTTCGGCGCGGGCGAGCCTGATTTTGACACCCCGGACGAGATCAAAGCGGCGGGGATCGCCGCGATTGAAAGCAATTTGACCCGTTATACGCCGGCCGCAGGCACTGTGGAGCTGCGTCAGGCGGTGTGCGACCGCATGAAGATCGACTGTGGGCTGGAGTATGTGCCCAGCCAGGTGGTGGTGAGCAGCGGCGCGAAACATATCGTATATCTGGCCCTGCGGGTGCTGGTCAACCCCGGGGACGAGGTGATTCTGCCCGCGCCCTTCTGGGTGAGCTACTATGAGCTGATCCGCATGGCGGGCGGCGTACCCGTTGTGGTCACCGCTACGGAGGCGGAGGATTTCAAGCTCTCCGCCGAAAAGCTGGCGGCGGCCATTACCCCCAGGACCAAAGCGCTCATCCTCAACAATCCCTCCAACCCCACCGGCATGATGTACGGCAGGGAGGAGCTGGAGGCCATCGCCAAGGTCTGTGTGGAGAACGAGCTTTATGTGATCTCCGATGAGATCTACTACGGTCTGGTCTATGACGGCAAGTCCTTCACCAGCTTCGCCGCACTGAGCCCCGAGGCCAAGGAACAGACGATTCTCGTCAACGGCGTATCCAAGTCCTATGCCATGACCGGCTGGCGCATCGGCTACGCCTGTGCCAACGCCAGGATCGCCAAGGTCATGGCCAATTACGTCAGCCACTCCACCGGCTCTCCGGTGACCATGTCCCAAAAGGCATCGGTACAGGCGCTGACCGGCCCGCAGGAGAAGATCGAACGGATGCGCCGGGCGTTCGAGGAGCGGCGCGATTACATCGTTCAGCGTATGAACGCCATACCGGGGGTCAGCTGTATCAAACCGGAGGGCGCCTTCTATGTGATGATGAACCTGGAACAGCTGATCGGCAGGACCATCCATGGCGTGGAGATCACCAACGACGACGTGTTTGCCGACGTATTCCTGAAATACGGCCTGGTCGCGGTGGTACCGGGCTCCGGCTTTGGTGCGCCCAACTTTGTCCGCTGGTCCTACGCCACCTCTATGGGCAACATCAAAGAGGGACTGGACCGTCTGGAAAAGTTCCTGGCGGGGGAGTAGAGAAATACAGTCTGAACGGCGGGGGCTTGCTCCCGCCGTTCAGACTGCCGGGAAAGCGCCGCCGAGCTCTGCCGCCCGCTCCGCGCCAAGCACCGCCGCAAGGCGGCTTGGTACTTTTTCGGGCGCCGCTGCGGCGGGGGCTTGCCCCCGCCGTGTTCCTGTGGTATGATGTTCCCGTTAAAAAACAAGAAAAAAGAGGTCTTTGCATGAACGATCGCTATGAAAGCCCCCTGTCTTCCCGCTACGCCAGCGACGAGATGCAGTTCATCTTCTCTCCGGACAAAAAGTTCTCCACCTGGCGCCGCCTGTGGGTGGCCCTGGCCCGGGCCGAGATGGAGCTGGGTCTGCCGGTGACGCAGGAGCAGATCGACGAGATGGAGGCGCATCTCACCGACATCGACTACGACAAGGCCGCCGCGTACGAAAAAAAACTCCGCCACGACGTCATGGCGCATGTCCACACCTTTGGCGAGGTGTGCCCCAAGGCGATGCCCATCATCCATCTGGGCGCCACCAGCTGTTACGTGGGGGATAACACCGACGTGATCCTGATGCGGGAGGCTCTGCTGCTGATCCGGGAAAAGCTGGTGCGGGTGCTGAAGCACTTGGCCGACTTTGCCGGGCGCTATCAGGCGCTGCCGACCTTGGGTTTTACCCACTTCCAGCCCGCCCAGCTGGTTACCGTGGGCAAGCGGGCCACGCTGTGGATGAACGAGCTGTTGATGGATCTGGACGAAGTCAGCTACCGGATCGACAGCCTGAAGCTGTTGGGAAGCAAGGGCACCACCGGTACCCAGGCCAGCTTTCTGGAGCTCTTTGAAGGAGACCATGAGAAATGCAAGGAGCTGGATCGGAAGATCGCCGCCGAGATGGGCTTTGCCGCCACGGCGTCCGTGTCCGGCCAGACCTATTCCCGGAAGGTGGACGCGGCGGTGCTGGCCACCCTGTCCGGGATCGCGCAGTCGGCCAGCAAATTTGCCACGGACCTGCGTCTGCTCTGCCACCTGAAGGAGGTGGAAGAGCCTTTTGAAGCCAGTCAGATCGGCTCCTCCGCCATGCCCTACAAGCGCAATCCCATGCGCTGTGAGCGCATCTGCGCGCTGGGACGCTATGTGATGTGCGACGCGATGAACCCGGCCGTCACGGCCGCCTCCCAGTGGTTTGAGCGTACGCTGGACGATTCCGCCAACAAGCGCATCTCGGTACCGGAGGCGTTCCTGGCGGTAGACGCCATCCTGAATATCTATGCCAACGTGGCCTCCGGACTGGTGGTGCATGAGCAGGTGATCCGGCGCCACGTGCTGGAGGAGCTGCCCTTCATGGCCAGCGAGAATATCATGATGGACGCGGTGAAACGGGGCGGAAACCGCCAGGAGCTCCACGAGCGCATCCGGGTTCTGTCTCAGCAGGCCGGGGCCAACGTGAAGGACCGGGGCGAGGCCAACAATCTGATCGATCTGATCGCCGCGGATCCGCTGTTCGGAATGAGCCGGGAAGAGCTGACCGCTCACCTGGAGCCCGAGCGCTACATCGGCCGCTGTCCTCAGCAGGTGGAGGATTTCCTGCGGGAGGACGTACAGCCGGTGCTGGAACGATATGCCGACGCCCTGAATGGGAAGGAGACCGAACTGAAGGTTTGAGCCGGTTCGGCCCCAGATGATTGATAGGAGGTAGTTTTCATGGATCAGCCTGTACGCCGGATCGGCGTTTTCACCAGCGGCGGAGACGCCCCGGGTATGAACGCCGCCATCCGCTCCGTGGTGCGCACCTGCCTGCACATGGGCATTGAGTGCATCGGCGTCCGCCGGGGCTATCACGGCCTCATCAACGGTGACTTTGTGCCCCTGACCTTTGAAAGCGTCAGCGGCTTGTCCCGCCGGGGCGGAACGATGCTCTACTCTGCCCGCAGCGAGGACTTCAAGGCCAAGCTGGGCCAGGAGAAGGCGGCCGCCACCTGCAAACTGCTGGGTCTGGACGCGCTGGTGGGCATCGGCGGCGACGGTACCTTCCGCGGACTGCTCTGCCTGGCGCAGCAGGGGCTGAGCGTCATCGGCATCCCCGGCACCATCGACAACGACATCGCCTGCTCTACTTATACCATCGGCTACGATACCGCATGCAACACCGCCGTGGAGTGCATCGACAAGCTGCGGGATACCATGCAGTCTCACGAACGCTGTTCGGTGGTGGAGGTCATGGGGCACCATGCCGGCCACCTGGCCCTGAACGTGGGCGTAGCCTGCGGCGCTACCGCCGTATTGGTGCCCGAACGCACCCCCGACTATGAGCAGGATGTGATCGAACCCATCCGCCGGGCCCGTTTGGGCGGGCGTACCCATTTCATGGTCATCGTGGCGGAAGGCGTGGACAGCGCCTATAACGTGGCGCAGAAGATCAAGGACGCCACCTCTTTGGATACCAGGGTCACCGTGCTGGGGCATGTGCAGCGGGGCGGGGCGCCCACCTCCCGCGACCGGACCGCCGCCACCTATATGGGTTATGAGGCAGTCCGCCTTCTGGCGGAGGGAAAGACCTGCCGGGTGGTCGCCATGCAGGGCGACGCCTATGTCGATTATGATATCACCGAAGCCCTTGCGATGCAGAAGGGGCTGGATGAGCAGACGTATACCGTCATGCGCGCCCTGACCGGCGTGCAGTAACAGAACTGGTCCGGCAAGGCAGGCGCCTTGCCGGACCAGTTCTCCAGTCTATGCGGTTTAGTGGGCCAGCACCTTCTTGAGCTTGGCGAAGCGGGGAAGGGAGTTGTTTCTGGGGGCGTCGGGCTCGCCCTGGATCAGGGGGAGCACGTAGTCGATAAAGGGCTGTTCCACGCCGTTGCCCACTGCATTGATCCATTCACGGGGGACCTTTTTCTCTGCATTGGCTACGATCTCCAGCGGTTCCAGGCTGGTCTGGCACGTATAGCCGCCTTCGCGGGTGCACCGGAACGCCACCATCTTATCGGTGATGCCGGATACGGCGGCCTCCACGGCTGCCTTGCCCGCAAGGAAAGCCTCGTCGATGTCGGTCTTGGAGGCAGTGTGGGAGCCGCAGCGCTGGAGCAGGGAGAGTTCGATGCCGCGGACCTTGGCCCCGGTCTCCAGCTTTACCGCGTCAGCCAGCATGGCGGCCAGGCCGCCCAGCTGCGCATGTCCAAAACCGTCGGTAGCAGAGGTCTTGGCCTCGGAAATAAACGTGCCGTCGGCACGGTGGATGCCCTCGGACACAGCCACCATGCACTTGCCGGTCTTGTCATACACCCGGTGCACATCGTCCAGGAAGTCGGTCAGATCAAAATCGGTCTCGGGCAGATAGATCAGATCGGGGCCATACCCCGCCCAGGTGGCCAGGGCGGCGGAACCGGCCAGCCAGCCGGCGTGCCGGCCCATGATCTCGATGATGGTCACCATGCCGGTATCATACACGTGGGCGTCCCGGTGGACCTCCATACAGGTGGTGGCGATAAACTTGGCGGCGGAACCAAAGCCGGGGCAGTGGTCGGTGCCGTTGAGATCGTTGTCAATGGTCTTGGGCACGCCCATGATACGGCATTCATAGCCGGCCTTCTGCATATATTTAGAGATCTTATTGCAGGTGTCCATGGAGTCGTTGCCGCCGTTGTAGAAGAAGTAGCGCACATCATATTTGCGGAAAATCTCCAGGATCCGTTTGTAGTCGGTGTCGTCCTTGTCGGGGTCCGCCAGCTTATAGCGGCATGAGCCGAGGGCAGAGGAGGGGGTGTACTTCAGAAGCTCCAGCTCGGCGGCGTCCTCCTGGTCCATATCATACAGCCGATCGTCCAGCACACCTTTGATGCCGTGGGCGGCCCCCAGCACGCGGGTGATGCATTCCGTGTCCAGCGCGGTTCGGATGACGCCCAGCGCACTGGCGTTAATCACCGCGGTAGGACCGCCGGACTGGCCGATAATGCAAGCGCCTCTCAATTCACTCATGGATACTATGCCTCCTGTTAACTCGAGAATTTTTGTCTTTAATGCAAGATTTGCGTGAATATCATACCATGTCCTATTGCAATTATCAATGATAACTGATAAAATTATGAAGCAAACTAAAAAGGAGATGAGCTTCTATGCCATTGGTTACCACTAAGGAAATGTTTAAGAAGGCATATGACGGCGGTTATGCGATCGGTGCTTTCAACGTGAACAACATGGAGATCGTACAGGGCATCACCGAGGCCGCTAAGGAAGTCAACGCCCCCCTGATCCTCCAGGTGTCCAAGGGCGCCCGCGCTTATGCCAACCACACCTACCTGATGAAGCTGGTAGAGGCCGCCATCCTCGAGACCGGCCTGCCGATCTGCCTGCATTTGGATCACGGCGATTCCTACGAGCTGTGCAAGTCCTGCATCGACGGCGGCTTTACCTCCGTTATGATCGACGCCAGCTCCAAGCCCTTCGCCGAGAATATCGAGATCACCAAGCAGGTCGTCGCCTACGCGCACGACCATGGCGTGGTGGTGGAGGCCGAACTGGGCACCCTGGCCGGGGTGGAGGACGAGGTAAAAGTCTCCGCCGAGGATTCCTCCTACACCCACCCCGACGAGGTGGAGGAGTTCGTGACCAAGACCGGCTGTGATTCCCTGGCTATCGCCATCGGTACCAGCCACGGCGCGTACAAGTTTAAGCCCGGCACCAAGCCCCAGCTGCGTTTTGACATTCTGGAGGAGGTCTCCAAGCGTCTTCCGGGGTTCCCGATTGTGCTTCACGGTTCCTCCAGCGTGCCCCAGGAATATGTGCAGATGATCAACGAGAACGGCGGCAATATGCCGGGCGCGATCGGCGTGCCGGAGGATCAGCTCCGTCATGCGGCTTCTCTGTCGGTGTGCAAGATCAACATCGACTCCGACCTGCGCCTGGCCATGACCGGCACCATCCGCAAGTTCTTTGCCGAGCATCCCGACAAGTTTGACCCCCGGGAGTACCTGAAACCCGCCCGAGCCAATATCAAGGAACTGGTCAAGCACAAGCTCATCGACGTGCTGGGCTGCGACGGCAAGGCGTAACGATCGCCAAAGAAAAGGAGAGGGGAGACCCCTCTCCTTTTTGGAAGGAGGGCGGCTGGCAATGACACTGGCGGAATACCTGGATGCCATGGGGATTCTTGCATGCAATCGAAATCCTTACCTGCCGTCGCTGGATGACTTTGGATTCGCTTGGGGCGAGATGACTGCGCTCATCGACCGGAAAGCCCTCTTTTTGAGTAAATTCTTCCGACACAGGACCGTGTATTTGGCGCCTCGGGTCTACTTCCTGTTGCGGCAATGCCGCCCACGCAGACCCATGCCGCCGGATGCCGCCAGTCTTTACGGAATTTTAGAGAACAGCCCGCCCCTGGAGACCGGTGAATGGAAGCAATTGTCCCTGCTGGACCATACGCGGTATCAAAAAGCGTTCCAGTTTCTTCTGGAACAACGGTACGCAACGGCGCTTGCAAACGGGTCGGTCCTCAATCCAAACTGGTCGACACTGAAATACGGCACAGCGGAGGCTTGGGAGGCGTGTTCAGTGTCTCCGCCGCCCTCCCGAGATCCGGAGGAAGAGTTGCGGGCTATCCTGGGCCGTACGCTGCCGGAGGGGGAGGTAGCAAGGCTGCCCCGGGGCGCATAGGATGCCACAGCATCAGGAAAGGACTGACCGCTGTGACCCGTGTGATCCCCTATAACCGGCAGGCTGCTGTGGCGTATGCCCACAAATGGGCTTACAGCCGCAATCCGGCCTTTTATGACTATGAAGAGATTGGGGGAGACTGTACCAATTTTGCCTCCCAGTGTCTCTATGCAGGGACCGGCGTGATGAACTTTACACCGGTTTTCGGCTGGTATTACATTGACGCCAATAACAAGGCGCCCGCATGGACGGGAGTAGAATACTTTTACCGTTTTTTGACCCGCCAGGAGCAGTCTCCCGGCCCGTTCGGCAGTTCCACGACGTTGGAGCAGATGGAGCCGGGCGACTTTGTTCAGTTCCGCTTTCAGAAGGAAGTGTTCAGCCATACGCCTATCATCGTGGAGATCGGCCAGCCCGCTACGCTGGAAAATACGCTTGTCGCCGCTCACTCTTATGACGCGGATTGGCGGCCGCTGAGTACTTACTTTTTTGAAGAGATCCGCTTTCTTCACGTGCTGGGCGCCTATCCGCCCGAGGGGGCGGCGGGTCCGGAAGAAGGGGAGAAGTCCAAACCGCCGGTCCTCCCGCAAAATCAAATGCCGCCCCGTCCGCCAGGCCCTTCCTGAGGTCTGGCGGCGGGGCGGTCTCTGCTTTATTCATCTGTGGGATCGCTTTTCGGCGCTTTTCGCTGCGGTCTGAGGCTCCCAAGCGGATTGGCCCGGGCCGCGATGCGCAGATCGTCATTATCCACGTGGGTATAGATCTGCGTCGTATTTAAATGCTCGTGCCCCAACACCTCCTGAAGCGTACGCACGTCCACACCGTTTTGGAGCATCAGGGTCGCCGCTGTATGGCGCAGCTTGTGACTGGAATAGAGGGAGGCGTCCAGTCCGGCCTTTTTCAGACGCTGCTTGACCATATAATGGACCGCGTCCGTGGTCATTCGGGTATGCTTCCGCGTCAAAAACAATGCGTTTTTGTCCGCAGCCGCCAAGCGGCTGCGCTCGTCCCGCCACGCATCGATGGCCTGACGGCAGGCGTCGTTGAGGAAGATGATCCGCTCTTTGTTTCCCTTGCCGAGTACCCGCAGCTGATCATCTCGAACATCTGTTAGATTCAATCCAACTAACTCCGAAATACGCAGGCCACAGTTTAAAAACAGGGTCAGAATGCAGTAATCACGGACTCGATTCGGCTCGTCCACAGATTCCAGAAGCCGAATGCTTTCCTCCAGATCCAGATACCGGGGCAATGCTTTCTTTTGACGCGGAGCATCCAGATCCTGCATGGGATTTTCGCTGATTAATTTCGCCTTGTTGGTGAGATACTTATAGAAAGAACGGATGGTAGCGATTTTTCTGGCCCGCGCGGCGGGCGTCAGCCCATAGGCGGTATTGGGACTGTTGGCGTGTTTGGCGCGGTCCCGGCTGAGATAGCTCATATAGGCGTACACGTCCGTAAGCGTTACCGCGCGGACCAGTGCAAGGTCAACGTCGTCAATGGGAATGTCATCGAGTTCCGCAGTGCGCGGAGCCCGGCCTTTTTCCAGTTTGATGAAACGAAAAAAGTTGCGCAGATCCAAATAGTATTCATCGACCGTTTTGCGGGAGTGACCCTGGATCGTCTCATGGTAAACCAGAAAATCCCGTAAAATGGCTGGAGCTTCCGAACGATAGTCCATAGAGCGGGCCGGCTCAATTCTCCTCCCTCCAACTCAACAAAATTTTTATTTTGTTGAGTTGGAACAAAGCCTGAGCAGACCCGATCCCCCCCTTCGTTTGGGTATTCTAATGAGGAATGGATGGATTCCGTTGAGCCTGATCGCCTGTACCAGCAATTGTGTCTACCAGCAGGACGGTTACTGTTCCCTGGAACGGGCCGCATCCTGTGGCCTGCCCAGCGTGGAAACACCCTGTGTCAACTTTGTGCCGCGGCATAGGCCGCAGGATGCGCCTACAAAAGCGCAGCCAAAGCCTCCCGGATATTATGGACCTTGATCAGCTGCAGTCCCTCCGGGATCTCCAGACGCGCCCCCAGGCGGAACGGTACCAGGCACTTGGTAAAACCCAGGCGCCGCACTTCGCTCAGACGTTGCCCCAGTGCGTTTACAGAGCGCAGCTCCCCGGTCAATCCGACTTCGCCCACAGCGGCCAGGTCGCCGGGTACGGGCTTGTCCCGAAAGCTGGAGGCCAATGCCATGATCGTGGCCAAATCGGCGGCAGGCTCATCCAGATACAGTCCGCCGATCACATTGATGTAGGCGTCGCAGACGCTTACCCGCAGCCCGCCCCGCTTCTCCAGCACAGCCAGCAGAAGATTGGCCCGATTATAGTCAAAACCGTTTGAAGTCCTGCGGGGGACGTTGGCGCTGGCGGGCGCCAACAGAGCCTGCACCTCGGCCAGGACAGGACGAACGCCCTCCATCACGCAGGTCACACAGGTGCCCGGTGCGTCCTGGGGGCGCCCGGACAGGAGCATTTCCGACGGATTGGGAACTTCGGTCAATCCGCTGTCTCCCATATCGAACACGCCGATCTCATTGGTCGCACCGAAACGGTTTTTGGCGGCACGCAGGATGCGGTACGAGTTTTGCTGCTCCCCCTCAAAGTAGAGTACGCAGTCCACCATATGTTCCAGAACCTTCGGTCCTGCGATGGAGCCCTCCTTATTCACATGGCCGATGACGAAAACGGTGATCCCCTGCCCTTTTGCGATTTGCATCAGGGCCATGGTACAATCCTTTACCTGACCCACGCTGCCGGGTGCAGCCGTCAGATCGCCGTTGTAGAGGGTCTGGATGGAGTCTACGATGAGTACGTCCGGCCTGCGCTCGTTGACGGCTTCGATCACGTCCTCCAGATTGGTCTCTGCCAGCAGATACAGCCCCGCTCCCCTCACGTGGAGCCGCTCGGCCCGCAGCTTGATCTGCCGCTCCGACTCCTCGCCGGATACATACAAAACGGTGGCAAAGCGGCACAGATGATCACAGATCTGAAGCATTAGGGTCGATTTCCCGATTCCGGGCGCGCCGCCCACGAGGACCAGGGACCCTTTTACCGCGCCTCCGCCCAGCACCCGGTCCAGCTCGTTCATGCCGGTCTCAAACCGCAGTTCCGAGGTGGAGCTCACCTCCGCGATGAGCTTCGGACGGTTGATGCCGCGAGGGGTACCGGAAGGGGCGGCCGATACGGGGGCTTTTTTTCTGAGTTCGGCCGGCTGTTCCACCAGGGTGTTCCAGGCCTTACAGGCGGGACACTGCCCCGCCCATTTTGGAGTTTCGTTGCCGCACTCGGTACAGTAAAAAACAGTCTTTGCCTTCATACGAGGCTATGCCTCCTCATTGGTGGTCGGTACGGGCTCCAACTCCTGGAACTGGAGCCAGGCCGCAGCCAGGGTGGATGCCAGTTTGGTCTGATAACCTGCCGTCTGGAGCAGCAGATCCTCCTCTGGATTCGAAAGAAAGCCGCACTCCACCAGGATGGCCCGGCATGTGATGTGATTCATCAGATATACCGTGTCCGGAATTGGCTTGGGCGCCCTGGCGTTTCCTGGGTCCAGCGTCTGCCGAAGCAGGTCCTGCGTCAGCTGCGCCAGAGGAAGACTCAACTCCGGATTGGCATAAAAGACCTGGGCTCCGTGATAGCGCGCCCCTTGAAAGGTATTCTGGTGAATGCTGATCAGCGTGGCGTTTTCCGCCGCTTCGATGACGGCCACCCGGTTATGCAGGTCGGAAACCTTTTTTTCCCGGAGCGTCTGGGCGGAACTGTCATGCAAGGACACGTCCTCGCTCCGCAAAAGTACCGGCGCTACGCCGTACAGGCCCAAAATCTGATCCAGTTTCAGAGCAATGGAAAGATTGATGCCGCTCTCCGGCACACCGGACAGAGATACCGCTCCGCCGTCCTCCCCGCCGTGACCGGCATCGATCACCACGGTCTGGCCTGGGCAGCGTACGGCAGAGAACACGCTGCGTTGTTCCAGCCCGGGCTGGAACAACAGATAATAGCAGGTTGCCGACGCCAATGCGCCAAGCAGGGCCCAGCTCAGGAGCTTCCGTTTCATGTAGTACATCCCCCCTCTCGCAGTTTACGGGAGAAGGAAGCGCATTATACCAGAAACGCAAAGCGTTTTGTTATGTGTCCATTATACCACAGGATACGGCATTTTTACAGATTCTTATTGTTTTTTTCAAAGGACTGGAGTAGGATAACATCAACAGAAGGAAAAAGGAGATGATTTCATTGGTGATCGACAAGATCGAAAACGCACCGCTCTACTATGGCCTGGGTGAGCGCTTCCGCAAGGCCCTGGAGTGGCTGGCCGCGGTGGATCCGTCCACGCTGTCCCCCGGTGAAAAGGTACCGATCGACGGAGAGAATGTATACGGACTTCTCTTTCAGGTGGACACGCTTGCGCCGGAAGACTGCAAACTGGAGGGGCATCAGAATTACGCCGACATCCAGTGTCTGGTCAGCGGCCTGGAGGCGGCAGGCTATGCCTTGACGGATACTCCGCTGGAACCGCTGGGCGAATATGACGCCAAATCGGATGTACAGTTTTTTACTGGGGATTGGGATACGCTTACGATCCGGCCCGGCACATTTTATATCGTCTGGCCGCAGGATCTCCATGCTCCGCGTATGGCCTGCGGCCGTGTGGGACCGGTAACGCGCCTGGTGGCAAAAGTAAAATTATAAGGCGTTAATAGGATTACTTTCTTGTTTTTTACGGCAAACGGAGCCAACCGCCCGCATCTGCCCCCACTCGGGGCAATGCGGGCGGTTTCGCTTTTCCATGACCGGCATAGAATGGAACGAAGGGGTACGGGCAGGAGTGCCTCTCCCCTTCTACTTCCTATGCAAGGAGGAAATGCATTTGTATCCCGAAAATGGCAGTCAGGCACCAGGCGCCTGTGCGGATCACTGCGGCACGCTTCCGGAGTGCGCCCCCCTGGCAGTGCCTTATGTGCCCTTTCAGCAGACCGGTTCCAAGCGCTATACACAGCAGGAGGCGCTGAACAACGGAACCTTGTTTCCCGGGCTGAACCTTCCGTTCCATCTGAAGGCAGATGCCCGCAATGTGGTCAACAGCCCCTTGGCGGAGCTTCAGGCACTAGAATTCGTGCTGGTAGAGCTGGGGCTCTACCTGGATACGCATTCCGGCGATGCGGAGGCCTTTGAGCTTTATAAACAGTACGCCGCGCTTGAAAAAGAAGCGCGCGAGAAATATGAGGCTGCCAACGGCCCGCTCTTCCAGCGCTCCACCGCCAACAGCAAGACCTGGAACGCATGGCTCAGCGACCCATGGCCCTGGAATTATCAGGAAGGAGCGGAGCGCTGATGTTTGTATACGAGAAGAAGCTGCAATATCCCATCCGCATCAAAAATACTAATCCACAGCTGGCCTCGTTTATTATCAGCCAATATGGCGGACCAGATGGAGAATTGGGAGCTTCCCTGCGCTACCTCTCCCAGCGCTATGCCATGCCTTATCCGGAACTCAAGGCCGTACTGACCGACATTGGCGTAGAGGAACTGGGGCATCTGGAGATGATCGGAACCCTGGTACACCAGTTGACCCGGAAGCTTTCCCCGGACGACCCCCGAATGGGAAATTTCGCGCCATACTTTACCGACCACGGTGTCGGTGTGTACCCAGTCGCAGCCTCGGGAAGCCCCTGGAGCGCCGACTACATCGGCGTCAAGGGTGACGTAATCTGCGACCTGACCGAGGATATGGCAGCAGAACAAAAAGCGAGGGTTACCTACGATAATATTCTGCGCCAGTCAGACGACCCGGATGTGAGCGATGTCATACGCTTTCTGCGGGAACGTGAGGTGGTCCACTTCCAGCGCTTCGGCGAGGCAGTTCGCCTGGCCAAGGAAAAAATGGACCAGAAAAATGTCTACTTCACCAATCCCATTCTGGACAAATAGCAGTCAAACAGGGGTGCGGGACTTTGCCCCGCACCCCTGCCGGTCCGATCAAACTTACTCTTTCGCGATCAGCGCCAAAAATTCGCCCTCGGTGAGCACCGGGACGCCAAGCTCCCGGGCCTTGCGCAGCTTGGAGCCTGCCGCTTCACCCGCCACCACGTAAGACGTCTTTTTGGATACGGAACCGGATACTTTGCCGCCCAATGCTTCAATTTTTGCGCCCGCTTCATCGCGGGTAAACTGCGCCAGCGAGCCGGTAAGCACGAACGTCTTCCCTACCAGCTGATCGCCTGCAGGCGCTTCTTTGCTCTGCAGATTTACGCCGGCCGCACGCAGCGTTTCGATCAGATGGCTGCTCTGCGGGCTCCGGAACCATTCGATCAGGCTCCGCGCCGTAATCGCACCGATATCAGGAACAGCGGTCAGTTCCTCCTCTGCAGCCGACATCAGGGCATCCAAACTGCCAAACCGGGCGGCAAGCACCTTGGCGGCCTTCTGTCCCACCTGGCGGATCCCAAAGGCAAATAAAAGTTTGGAAAGATCGTTCCCCTTCGAGGTTTCAATGGCGGAAATCAGGTTTTCCGCAGACTTCTTCCCCATGTGCTCCAGCTTTGCCACCGACTCCACATCCAGATGATACAAGTCGCCCGGTCCCGTGACCAGACCGGCACTTACCAGCGCCTCCACCACCGCCGGTCCCATGCCCTCGATATCCATGGCGTCACGGGATGCAAAGTGGGTCAGATGCCGCAGCCGCTGGGCAGGGCATTCCGCGCCGGTACAGCGGATATGGGCTCCATCCTCGTCCCGAACCACCGGGGCGCCGCAGACCGGGCAGTGGTCGGGCAGTCGATAGGGAGTACTGTCTGCCGGCCGGAGCTCCTTTTGGACAGAGACGATCTCCGGAATGATCTCCCCTGCTTTCTGGATCAGTACGGTATCTCCGATGCGGATATCCTTTTCCGAAATAAAATCCTGATTGTGGAGCGTAGCATTGGTAACGGTGGTTCCGGCCAAGCGCACCGGCTCCACTACCGCCTTGGGTGTGAGTACGCCTGTGCGGCCCACCTGAACCACAATGTCCATCACCTTGGAGCACTTTTGCTCCGGAGGATACTTGAATGCGGCCGCCCAGCGGGGAAATTTTGCAGTGCTGCCCAGCACGTTCCGCTCTGAAAGGCTGTTTACCTTTACAACCGCGCCGTCGATATCAAAGCTGTAAGCGTCACGGCCTTCCCCCATTTCCCGTATCCGCTCCGCGGCTTCCGCAATAGTCTTACAGGTGTAATGCGGAATCACTTTAAAGCGCTGTTGTCCCAAGTATTCCAACGTTTCTGTATGGGTCTGAAATTCTCTTCCAGACGCCGCCTGAATATTAAATACCCGGATATCCAGGCGGCGCGCGGCCGCCACCTTTGGATCCAATTGCCGCAGAGAGCCCGCCGCCGCATTTCTGGGATTGGCAAAAAGCTTCTCGCCTTTCAGCTCCTGTTCTTCGTTGAGCCGTTCGAAACTTCGTTTGGGCATAAAGACCTCGCCCCGGACGATCAGGCTGGGCAGGGCCTCCGGAAGACGCAGCGGGATGGAGGGGATGGTCTTGAGGTTTTCCGTCACATCCTCCCCGATCCGGCCGTCTCCACGGGTGGCGCCCCGGACAAAGATGCCGTTTTCATACTCCAGGGCCACGGAAAGGCCGTCCACTTTGGGCTCTACGTCGTACTCCACGTCCGCATCCAGGGCGTCGCGCACCCGCTGATCAAATTCCTTCAGCTCTTCTGCAGAGAAGACGTCCTGAAGGCTCTCTAAGGGCACCCGATGGATGACCTCCCGAAAGCCGTCGGCCACCTTCCCCCCTACCCGCTGGGTAGGGGAATCCGGGACGATCAGCTCCGGGTGCGCATGCTCCAGCTCCTCCAGACGGCGGAGTTTATGGTCAAAGTCATAATCGGACATGCTGGGATTGTCCAGCACGTAATATTCATAGTTGGCCTGCTCCAGTTCCCGGCGCAGGCTTTGGATCTCCTGTTTCTCGTCCATGGCGGACCTCCACTTGGAATGTTCGGGTGAATTGGGGGGCGAGGCGTGCTGACAGCAGGTAAAAAAGCCAGCCCAGGAATGCTCCTGCAGTATTTAAAATGACATCGTCAACGTCTGTGGCGCGCCCGACAAAGAGCTGGAGAAACTCGATGGAGCCGGAAGCAAAAAGTCCCGCCAGTATCGATCGCCGGCAACTGCCCTGCCGCCAGAGCAGCGCCGGAAAAAAAACCACCGGCAGAAAAATCAGGGTATTGGCCAGGACCATATAAGCGCTCCACGCCCCGAGCGTCTTTCCGAGCAAAAAAGAGGGGATCCAATTGATCCGCCGGACCGCCGCCAGAAACTCCACCCGAGGGAAAAGGACAGCCAGACGCTTCTCCCCTTCCGGAGACAGCCCAAGGCGCAGAAACGTCTCCCAAAAGCCGGAGGGAAACAGCGTCAGAGCGGCAAGACCCGCACAGAAAGCCGCAAACAGCAGCAGCGTCGCCTCACGCCGGGGGCTGCTGGTCAGCTCCAGCCGCACCAATCGCTTTTTCCGCCAAGGACGCACCGCAAAAAAGACCGCCGCGGCGAGCAGGATGCCGGGCAGCATCTGCCGGATATAATCCCAGGTGACGGCTGCATACCAAAGAATCCGCCCCATAAAAGCACCTTCTTGCATTGATATTGTTATTATGGTAATCAATATCAGTGACAAATGCAAGAAAGGGGAAAAATCTTCACTCTTTTGTCAGAATTCCATCCCCGCCGAATTGGAGGTACGCATCGGGGACCTGGCCCACGATGACCGTTTCCGCAACACAGACCTGTGCTGATACGACGGATGAGGTCGTGCCGCCGGGCAGCAGCAGCGTGACCTCTACCGATACGTCCAGCATGACCTGGTGCAGGGTCTGATTGATCCCAGCAGATTGAAATGCGTTGCGGAAGGATGCCCTCGGCGCGGCCGCGGCCAGCACCCTTACCGGCAGCAGCGGTCCGTAGCCGGACAGCGGGATCAGACTGGTCAGATTGCCCAGCGGTATCCCCAGATCCTTGCTGTCAAGTGAATCCACTTGCTCAACGAGATCGCCCAAAAGCTGGGTCCGCAGTGTGTTCAGCTTGATGGGATCGGTCAGGATCGCAGTGATACCGCCGGAAAGGTCTGTCTGAAGGGTGACGATATCCGAATAGGATACTGCGCCGGAAGCCATGGCCTCCTCCACCGCCTGATTGACAATGGCGGTTACGGCGTTGTTCAGCTTGGCCAGGGCCAGCTCTTCCGCCACCGGGCGTACTCTGGCGTTGACGGCGCAAATGACCAGAAGCGCCGCAGCGATGCCCGCCAGACCCGCCAAAAGCAGTGCGCGGCGTCCGGTTTCCCCTCTGCTGCGCCGGCGGCGCGGCCGCCGGGGCCAGGGCCGACAGATTGGTCTGCCCATGGCGCTCACCCCCCATGGTGAGATACTATGCGCAGACCGGCTTGTTTCAATCCTGTTTGCCGTTCAAAAGCGCCTCTACCGCCAGCAGGATGCCGGCTTTGCCCGACTCATAGGTCAAACCGCCCTGAAGGTAAGCGGTGTAGGGCGGGCGCATCGGCGCGTCACAGGACAGTTCGATCGAGGCGCCTTGGATGAAGGCGCCCGCGGCCATAATGACCGGGCAATCATAACCAGGCATATCCCACGGCTCCGGCGTTACATAGGAGTCCACCGGTGCACCGAACTGGATGCCCCTGCAAAACTGTTTCAACGGCTCCGGCGTGCCAAAGTGGATCATCTGGATGATGTCGTGACGCACTGCATCCGAGGCGGGCTCGGTACGATACCCCAGCAGCTCCATGATCTTTGCCGCAAATACCGCGGTCTTCACCGCCTGAGCCGTGGTGTGTGGGGCAAGGAAAAGGCCTTGATAGAGGCTGCGGTTATGGCCCAGCGTACAGCCGCATTCTTTCCCAATGCCCGGCGTGGTCAGGCGCATGGCCGCGCCCTCCACCAGATCCCGCCGTCCGGCAATATACCCCCCGGTGGGGGCCAGACCGCCGCCCGGATTTTTGATGAGCGAGCCCACCACCAGGTCGGCCCCCGCCTGAATCGGCTCGCGCGTCTCCACGAACTCACCGTAGCAGTTGTCCACCAGGATGGCGGCATGGGGGTTGTGCTTTCGTACGACGGCACACAGCGCCCCGATCTCATCCACTGACAGCGAGGAACGAGTCGAGTAACCTTTGGAGCGCTGGATCAGCACCGCCTTGACCTTGGGATCGGCCACGGCCTCAGCCAGCCCGGCCGGGTCGGGCGCATCGTCCACCGGATCGACCTGGCGGTACGCCACTCCGTAGTCCTTGAGCGACCCAGGTCCCTTATCCACCACACCGATGGCGCCCAAAAGGGTGTCATAGGGCGCGCCGACGGCGGAAACCAGTACGTCGCCCGACTTCAATGCCCCAAACAGGGCGCAGGTGATGGCGTGGGTGCCGTTGACGAACTGCAGCCGCACCAGGGCGTCCTCGGCGTCAAAGAGGTCGGCATAGATCTCGTCCAGCTTGTCCCGGCCGATATCGTCGTAGCCGTAGCCGGTGGTCCCGGCAAAGTAGCTCTCCGCGACCCGATGCCGCTGAAAGGAGGCGAGTACCTTTTGGGTATTCGCCTCCGCAATGGAGTCGATGCGGTCAAAGTGATCCCGCACCTCTGTCTGCGCCTGGCGGGCCAGCGCCAGAACACGTGCGCTAATTTGTAACGTCATTTCCCTTGTTCATCCATTCTATTCCATGGTTTTGCCCATCCGGTACCATCATCGTCCTGCACCGGCGGGCCGCTTTGGGTCCGGCGTATAATCTTGCTGCAGCAAACTGAAGATAGCGTCGTCCCATAGAACGCCGTTTAACTCATGATGCTGACGCAGAATCCCTTCCTGTCGGAACCCCACCCGTTCCAGCAGCCGGATGGATGGGGCGTTGAAGGCTCCGGTCTGCGCATAGAGCTTATTCAGTCCAAATTCCAGCAGGAGCATGGAGCAAAGGACGGAGAGCGCCTGCCGCATGAGGCCCTTCCCTCTCCACGGCGGAGCGAGAAAATATCCTACCTCGGCGCTGCGGTTGCGGGAGTTGTAGTTCGAGGCGGTGAGTTTGCCCACGGGGCGGAGCGTTCCCCGCAAGTAGACCCCGCAAATCAGCGTTGCCGGATCCTCCAGCGCCGTTTGATACCGTATCCGCAGCTCGTCGGCCCCGCGCAGATGCACCGGCCGACAGGTCAGGCGTTCAAATCCTTCCTCGTCCTCCAGATGACGCAGGCAAAGCAGCGCTTCAACCGTCAAGGTATCCAGTCGGATACACCCCGCCTGCCAGGGCAGCAGCGCCCTGGCGTCCGAGAGGCGGTCCATCAGTCCAGCTTGCTCTGGGCATAGGCGGCGACCAGGGCGGCGCAGGCCTCCACATCACCCACATCCGCCATCTCCATTGGGGAGTGGACATAGCGGGTGGAAATCGAGATGCCGCCGGTGCAGACGCCGCCGCGGGTCTGATGGATGGCCCCCGCATCGGTGCCGCCGAACCGGAGCACATCCCTCTGGAAGGGGATGTGCTGTGCCTTCGCCAGCGCCTCCAGCTTGGCCACCATGGCAGGATGACAGATGACGGAGCTGTCCATCACCTTGATGGCGGCGCCTCCGCCGGCGACGCTGCTGCAGTCATGGGGTGCCTCCGGGATATCGTCGGAGTCGGTCACGTCCACGGCGATGCCGTAGTCCGGATCCACCCCATAGGCGGCGGTACGGGCGCCGCGCAGCCCCAGCTCCTCCTGAACGGTAAAGATGAAGTACAGGTCGTTTTCGCGCTTCACCAGCCGCTCCATGGCCATCAGCAGCACGACGCAGGCGATACGGTCGTCCAGATAGGGGGAGAAGATACGGCCGCCGGTACGAAAGGCGGGCGTATCATAGACCGCGGTATCGCCGATCTGCACCATCGCTTTGGCCTGGGCACGATCAGCGGCTCCAATGTCGATATAGAGATCGTCCAGCTTACTGTTTTTGGCCTCTACCTTTCCCTCCAGGGCCACCACGCCCCGGACGCCGTTTTTGAAGCGGATGGGAGTGCCCAGAAGATCCGGGGCGGAGAGCCCGCCCAGCTTTCCAAAGCGCAGAAAGCCCTTTTCGTCGATGTGTGTGACGATAAACCCAATGGAATCCATATGGGCGGCAAACATCACCCGCGGGCCGCTCCCTTTCTTGCGGCAGATCAGATTGCCCAGGGTATCCACTCTGCACTCGTCCACATAGGGGGCGGCCAGCTCACGGAGCTTGGCGGCCACTTGAGCTTCGTCTCCCGCAGGGCCGTGGCAGGCGTTGAGCGCCTGCAGCGTCTTTAAAATATCCATGGTATCCTCCCTCAGCCTTCCGCCAGGCTGCTGATGAACAGTCGGGCCAGGCGCAGCATATCTTCAAAATCCCGGATGGCGCCCACACTGGACGGAGCATGCAGATAGCGCACCGCCGCCGACAGCACCAGGGTGCGCACCCCTTCTTTGGTTCGCTGGATGGCCGAGGCGTCGTTGCCCCCGGCCAGGTAGTGTTTCGTCTGCCAGGGGATGTGGTTGTCCTCTGCCAGAGCGCGCATCCGTTCGAACAGCCCGCGGTCTGCGACGGAGCCGTTGTCCATATAGAGGATCACCGGCCCTTTCCCCGGGGAACAGACCTTCTTGTGCTCCGGCGCGCCCGCCAGGTCGGCGGCGGTGGTGGTCTCCAGCACCAGCGCGATCTCGGGCGTCACCGAGAACGCGGCGGCAAACGCGCCGCGGGTGCCCACTTCCTCCTGAACGGTGAAGGCGAACGTCACGTCCATGGGAAGCTCCTCTTTCAGCAGCTCCAGCAGAATGGCGCAGCCGACCCGGTCATCCAGCGCCTTTGCCTTGAGAAAGCCGTCCCCAAACGCCACTACGTCGCTGTCAAAAACGGCACAGTCGCCCAGATTCACTTTGGACTCGGCTTCCTCCTTGTCTTTGGCGCCGATGTCGATATAAAATTCCTCCAGCTTGGGGACGGTTTTTTCCTCTTCCGCGGAGACCAGATGGTAGGCCTTCAGGCCAATGACGCCCGGGACGCCCTTCTCTCCGATCCGGACCGGCTTTCCAAGGAGCACACGGCGGTCGATCCCGCCTACGGCGCTGAATTTTAAATAGCCCTCATCGGTCACAGAGCGGATGATGAGCCCTACCTCATCCATATGCGCAGCCAAGAGCAGCTTGCTGCCCGTGGACTTCCGCCCCTTCTTGAAGACGATCAGGTTTCCCATGGCGTCGGTGCGGATGTCGTCGGCGTAGGGCTCCGCCCTGGCGCGGAGAAAGGAACGCACCGGTGCTTCGAAGCTGGATACGCCGGGCAGCAGGCAGAGTTCACGAATCTGATTCAGCACAGCGCCTCAGCCTCCTTTCCAAGATTCTGGGCGAAGGCGGCCAGCAGCCGGGCCGCCGCCTCCAGATCACTCAGATCCAATACCTCCACGGGCGAGTGCATATACTTCAGCGGTACGGAAAGCACCGAAGTGGCGATCCCCTCCCGGCTGATCTGGAAATACCAGCCGTTGGTGCCGGTATGACCGCCCATGACCTCCAGCTGATAGTCCAGCTCCAGCTCCTTGGCCTTGGATACCATACGCCGGGTCATCCAATGGGTCATGTTGGGCCCCACACCGATGGCCGGGCCGCCGCCCAGCGGGAAAGTCCGGTCCTTCTGGCCGTCCGGCGTGGCGCCATGGGTCACATCCACCGCCACGCAAAAATCCGGTGCGATGGAAAAGGCCGCGGTCTTGGCCCCTGCGCCGGAGAACTCCTCTCCGGTACTGCCCAAAAGGTAGAGATCGACGTCCAGCGATTTGTCCAGCAGCAGTTCCGCCGCCCGCAGAAGCGCCGCAAAGCAGGAGCGGTCGTCCATAGACTTGCCGCACATTTGCCGTTCCCCCAACGGGGCGCAGCCGCCCCGAAAGACGATAGGGGTGCCAAGTGCAACCGCCTGCACCGCCTGCTCCTGCGTCATGCCGATGTCCACCATCAGCTCCGGGATGGGGATGGATTTGCCGCTGTCCCCCGCCTTCTGCACATGAGGCGGCAGACAGGCCACCACGCCGAAACGCGGAGGATCGGTGAGCACCGTCACCTCCCGGTCGGGCAGCATCCGGGGATCGACTCCGCCGATGGAGCGGAAGCGGAGAAAGCCCTCCTCAATGCCGATGGTGATGAGCCCGATCTCATCCAGGTGGGCGTCCAGCAGCAGCTTCTTGGCGTTGGGCCTGCCGCAGTGGCGCACGCCCACCACGCTTCCGCTGCGGCTGATGGAGACCTCGTCCACCAGGGGCCGCAGCAGCTCCGCGGCCATCCGGGCCGCCGGTCCCTCGAAGCCGGAGGGCGCGGTCTGGGTACACAGGCGCTCCAGCGCTTGTCGGATATCCATTGTTTCAACTCCTTATTTTCCGTCGGAACGGCGGAAACGGCTGTCCCGCTTTACGGCAGCTCGTAAATGATTTTTTTAAAGGCCGCGCCCCGTTCCATGAAATTTTTAAACCGATCAAAGGAAGCACAGGCCGGGGACAGGAGAACCACGTCGCCGGGGCGGGCAAGTTTGTGGGCCTCCAGCACCGCCTGGGTAAAATCCTCGCAGGTTTCGATGGAGGGCTGTCCCGGGCGATAGCCGGGGGCGGCCTCCACGCAGGCACGAATCTTGGGCGCCGTGTCTCCGGTGAGTACCAGGGCTTTCACATGCGCAATGATCTCAGGACCGAGCGCGTCGAAGGGGATATGCTTGTCATAGCCGCCCGCAATGAGGATGACCTTCTCCCGGAAGGAGCGCAGCCCGGCCGTGGTGCGGGAGGGGCTGGAGGCGATGGAATCGTTGTAATAACGCACACCGTTTCGTGTGCGCACCAGCTCGATCCGGTGCTCCACTCCCGCAAACGTTCCGGCAAAGGCACGGATGGTCTCGTCCGGGACCAGACCGTCCACTGCGGCGATGGCCGCCATGTAGTTCTCCACATTATGCGCTCCGGGGAGCAGAATCCCATCCAAGGAAAGCACCGGCCTGGAATGCAGGTCGGTGGTGCTCCAGATGGCATCGTCCTTCAGGAAGACGCCGCGCGCCAACGCTTCCCTGCGGCTGAACAGGACGACCCGGCCGGGGGCAGCCGCGGCAAAGCCCCGGGTAATGTCGTTGTCCTGATTGAGTACCACCAGACCGTCCGCCGTTTGATGGGAAAAGATGTTCTCCTTGGCGGCGATGTACTCGCTCATCGATTTGTGGACATCCAGGTGGTTGGGGGCCAGATTCGTGACCACGGCGATATCGGGACTTCGGTCCATGGTCATGAGCTGGAAGGAGGACAGCTCCAGCACGGCCAGATCCTCCGCTTCCATGCCGTCCACGTCCGGCAGGAGCGGCTTGCCGATATTGCCGCCCACATACACGTTCCGTCCTGCCGCCTTTAAAAGCTCCGCGATCATGGTCGTGGTCGTGGTCTTCCCATCACTGCCGGTAACGGCGATGATGTTACAGGGGCATACCTGAAAGAAAACCTCCATCTCGGAGGTGAGCACGCTTCCACGCTCCACCGCCGCCAGAAGCTGTGGGACGTCGGGCCGCAGGCCGGGCGTACGGAAGATCACATCGTGGTCCAGCCCCTCCAGATAGTCCGGGCCCAGGCGCAGTTCGGCGCCCAGGCTCTCCAGTGCTTCGGCCTGCCCGCCGAACTCCTGTTTCTGCCGTTTATCGCAGGCGGTGACCCGGATCCCCGCACGCAGCAGCATTTTAATCAGCGGCGTATTGGACACGCCGATCCCGATCACAGCGACTCGCTTGCCCTTCAGTTCGGCCAGATAGTCCTGTATGGTGGAACGCATGGCGCTTCCTCCTTTTTCCGTTTACAAATCAAGACAAAATATTATATCCCATCCAGGCAGAAATTTCAATCGAAAGCACTCCATTGATTTGACAAGAAGCGTGAAATCAGGTACAATGTCCTTCGCAAGTAAGCTGGACAGCCGCGCGGACGGGGCGAAAGGCCCGCCTGTGAGGAAAGTCCGGGCTCCACAGGGCAAGGATAACGGGTAACACCCGCCGGGGGCGACCCTAGGAAAAGTGCAACAGAGATAAACCGCCTCGTCCCCCCAAAAGGGGCCGGCGCAAAAACTTGGTTTTTGCGCCGACGAGGTAAGGGTGGAAAGGCGGAGGTAAGAGCCCGCCCGACGGCGTGCCAAGCGTCCGTCGCTGTAAACTCTATCCGGAGCAACGCCGTGGAGGGACACTTGGTCGGCCCGACCGTCCCAGGGAGGCGGCTGGAGCGTACCGGCAACGGTACGTCGAGATAGATGGCTGTCTTAAATGACAGAACCCGGCTTACAGGTTTGCTTGCAGCTTAAAAAGTCCGCTTCCGTCTCGGAAGCGGACTTGAGCTTGTCGAAAAAGGCCAAAGGCCTTTTTCGACAGAGGGATGCATGACGGCCAGGGCTCGATTCCTGCGGAAAAGTCGCCCTGTCCGTCATGAGAGGTGTCATTTCCGACGCACGTGTCGCCGGAAATGACGGAGCTTCCTTTCCTTCCGTCGTCTGCGGACGGCTCAACTCTGCCAGGCTCTTCTCCAGGAGGGTTTTTCGACCGCCTGAAAGTCCGCTTCCGTCTCGGAAGCGGACTTTTTTGTATGGACTCAATCCTGATCCCAGTTGTGCCAAACGTTCTGGACGTCGTCGTTTTCTTCCAGCAGGTCGATGAGCTTTTCCATGTTCTTGATGTCGTCCTCGTTCTCCAGCTTGACATAGTTCTGGGGAACCATTTCTACGGCAGCCTGGACAAACAGATAGCCCTTCTCCTCCAGTGTGGCCAGCACGGCGCCAAAGGCGTCGGGGTCGGTATAGATCTCAAAGGCCTCACCCTCTGCCTGCATGTCGTCTGCGCCGGCGTCCAGGGCGTCCATCATGACGGTGTCTTCGTCCAAATCTTCCTTCTCAATGACGATGACGCCCTTGCGGTCAAAAGACCAGGACACGCAGCCGGTAGCGCCCAGCCCCTTGCCGTACTTGTCCAGCAGATGGCGCACCTCGGGGGCGGTGCGGTTGCGATTGTCGGTCAAAGCGTCCACGATGACGGCCACACCGGAGGGGCCGTAGCCCTCATAGGTCACATTTTCATAGGCGTCGGCATTGCCGGAACCCAGCGCCTTGTCAATGGTGCGCTTGATATTGTCGTTGGGCATATTGGCGGCCTTCGCTTTCGCTACGACCGTAGCCAGGCGGGAGTTGTTGTTGGGGTCGCCGCTGCCGCCGGTCTTGACCGCCACGATCATCTCGCGGGCAATTTTGGTGAATATCTGAGAACGCTTGGCGTCAGCCGCGCCCTTCGTTTTCTGGATATTATGCCATTTGGAATGTCCTGACATACTACTCGTTCCCTTCCTTAGTCGAAAATCAGCGCAAACAGTTTATCACGTTACGAAAGCATTGGCAACCCCTTATCCATAAGAAAACGCCTCTTTGTGCCGGGCTGTGGCAAAAACCTCCACCTTGGGGAAGGCATCGGAGAGCCACTTTGCCAGTACGGGCACCACCACCTGCTCCGTAGGATAGTGGCCAGCGTCGATCAAATTGATGCCAAGGGCCTTGGCGTCCAAAAAGCCGTTATACTTCACATCGGCGGTCACAAACGTGTCGCAGCCCAGAGCCAGCGCGTCGGAAAGCAGATCCGCGCAGGCGCCGCCGCCCACGGCTACCCGCCGCACAGGGCGGCGGGCATCCACGTAGCGCACGCCGTTGGCGCCCAGCTGCTGCTTGACAAAGGCGGCGAAGGCCGGGGCATACATGGGCGCACCCACGGTGTTGCCTATCCGGCCGATGCCGTAGGGCCGCCCGGAGGCGTCCACGCCGCCCTGCTTGAGCGGCTCGATCTGTACCAGATCCAGCCGGTGGGCCAGCGCGTCGTTGACGCCGCCCGCGACTGCGTCCAGATTGGTGTGGGCGCAGATAGCGGCGATTTTGCGTTCCACAAGCGCGAGCAGGATGCGCCCGGTGGGATCGCCGTCTGTGATGCTGCGCGCCGGGTGAAAGAGCACCGGGTGATGGGAGACGATCAGCTGGGCGCCGCGCTCCCTGGCTTCGGAGACTACCGGCTCGGTGATATCCAGGGACACCAGAATCCTGTCGACCGCCTGATCCCCGCGGCCCACCAGAAAACCAGCATTGTCAAACTCCATCTGGATGGAAAAGGGGGCCAGGGTATCCAGAAGCTGATAGATCTCTCTTACGGTTGCCATGTGATCCACTCCTCTCTCATTTTCGCTAAACCACGATGTACGGCCTCCAGCGCCTCCAACCGCGGCGCGTCGGAAGCCCGCGTGGAGCGGCGCAGTCCCGTTACGGCCCGGGCAGCCCGGGCTTCCAAGCGGGTCAAATATTCCAGCCGCAACGGGTCCGCCGTTTCCCTGCTCTGCCGTCCGGCCCACTGCTCGGCGGGAGTGAGCGCTTCCATGAAGCCCGCCCTGACTTGAAGGGCGGTATAAAGGGTATCCCCTTCCCGGCTCAGATGCTCCCGCTCAATCCGATAACCCTGCCGCTGCAGCCACGGCCGCAGGGCGCTCTGGGCGCTCATGGGCTGGAGCAGCAGCAGACACCCCTGCTCCCGCACCCAAGGGGCGGCCGCCAGAATAGCGGCGATGGTCTCCCCGCCCATCCCGGCTATGGCAATGGTATCCGCCTCGGCTGGCGCAATGCCGGAAAGACCGTCGCACAGGCGGAATTCCATCCGCTCCGCCAGACCGTACCGGGCGGCGGTGCTTCGGGCTCGGTCCAACGGACCGGGGCGCAGGTCGGAAACCAGCGCATGCTCGATGATCCCCTGCTGGAGCAGCCAGACCGGCAAATAAGCGTGGTCAGTGCCTACGTCGGCAAAACGCGCCCCCGGGGGCACCAGTCCGGCAACGGAGCGCAGGCGCGGAGAAAGTTCCATGGGGCTATCCTCCTCTCTTCTCTTGCCCAGGATAAAAAAAGAGCGGCCAAGGCCGCTCTTTTTTCGGATGTTTCTTACTTCGCGGCGCCGACGCTGGCGTTGATTTTGGCCAGCAGCTCGTCTACGTCCACGCCGTGCACCATGCAGGCCTGCTCTACGGTTTCGCCGCGGGAAGAGGGGCAGCCCAAGCAATGCATACCGATGGACAGGAAGATGGGCGCGGTCTCGGGAGCGATGTCCAGAATATCGCCGATAATGGTATCTTTCGTGATCTGAGCCATTTCAGATAGACCTCCAAATTTCTAGGATATTAGTAGTATATCCTATCTTTCGTCTTTTTTCAAGACACAGATCAATTTTCTTGTTTTCCCTGCAGAGCCAACTTCCTTGACGGCCCTCGCGCCGCCGCATCAAACCGATCTGTTATCCCCCTGTGCTCTTTCCCTCCGCCGTGGCTGCACGTTTCCCCCCATTTAAACCGGAGGCCGCAGGGGATGCATCCGAAACCGAATCCACGCCCATTCGGCAAGCGGTCAGAGAAAGACGCAAAAAAGGGACGCCCATGCGGGCGTCCCTTTCTCTCTTCAGGCTGTTAGCCCTGCTCACGCATACGAGCGAAGCAATCGCTGCAGTACACGGGACGATCGGACTTGGGCTCGAAGGGCACCTTGGCCTCACCGCCGCAGGCAGCGCAGGTCGCGGTGAAGTACTCGCGAGGACCGCGGGAAGCGGCCTTGCGGGCGTCACGGCACGCCTTGCAGCGCTGGGGCTCGTTCTGGAAGCCGCGCTCGGCATAGAACTCCTGCTCACCGGCGGTGAACACGAACTCCTGGCCACATTCCTTACATACCAGAGTCTTGTCTTCGTACATGATTTTACCCTCTCTTTGCTTTGTTGCCCAGGTCCGGAATAACCGATTATGCTGGGACAGTGTAATATTGCGTTCAGCTCTCGCTGAAATCGCCAAAAGAATGGTGCTGTGCCAATTTGCGCCGGATGCGCTGGACAGCGTTGTCCACCGATTTCGGGGACTTGTTTACCTCGGCTGCAATTTCGGAATAGGACAGACCGTTCAGATACAACCGAAGTATGCTTGCTTCGAAACCGGACAATTGGCCCTCCAGCGCCCGCATCCGCTCCTGAAACGCCTCCCTGCCGAGCAGGATGGCCTCTGGGTCTTCCTGGAGCTGATCCGCCGCGCCGTAAGCATAATGGTCGCCGTTCCCGCTAAAAAGAGGGGTTTCGAACGAGACATAGTTGTTCAGCGGTATGTGCTTATCTCTTGCTGCTGCTTTGATGACGGAAATCAGACGGTTTTTGATGCAGACCTCCGCAAACGTACGAAAGGAAGCCGCTTTCCCGGAATCGTATTCCCGAATCGCGGCCAGCAGGCCCACCATTCCTTCCTGGATAAGGTCCTCACTGTCCCCCCCCGCCAGAAAATACGGGCGGGCACAAATACGCACCAGGCGATGATAGCGCATCACAAGGGCTTCTTCTGCGATGCGGTCGCCTGATGCGGCCAACGTACACAGAGCTTCGTCCGCGCGTTCCGATTGCCGGGTATGATCTGCTTTCATGCCGGATCTCCTTGCATATTATACGCAGATAAAAAAGGCTTTGTCAAGCTTTTGCGCAAAATATTTCGAGCTTATCCATAGATTTTTATGATATTTGCCAAAGCCTCTGCAGCGTTTCGTGCATCACCCTCGCTTTGGGCCTCCACCATGACCCGGATCAGGGATTCCGTGCCCGAAGGGCGCACCAGCACGCGCCCCGTCCCGGCCATCGCGTCTTCCTGGGCGGTCACCGCATCCCGGATCGATGGGTCGGCCATAATCGCGCTCTTCTGCGCCTGACCTGCCACAGGGACATTGATGAGCACCTGAGGATAGCGCCGGCAGCCTGCCACCAGCTCCGAAGCGCGCTTACCCGATTTGTGGAGCAGAGACAGGAACTGCAGCGCCGTCAGCTGGCCGTCGCCGGTGGTGGCATACTTGCGGAAAATGGTATGGCCGGACTGCTCGCCGCCCAGCATATAACCGCACGCCTCCATCTTCTCCAGCACGTTGCGGTCCCCTACGTCGGTGCAGTGGAGATCGATCCCGTTTTCCCGGCAGAAGACCCGCAGGCCCATATTGCTCATCACGGTAGCGACCAGGGCGTTTCCGGGAAGCTTTCCCTCCTGCTTCAGAGCCAGCCCGCAGGAGGCGACGACCTGATCGCCGTCGATCTCCTCTCCGGTTTCGTCTACCATCAGGCAACGGTCTGCGTCGCCGTCAAATGCGATGCCGAGATCATAGCCGCCCGCCTTCACCATGGCCCTGAGGCTGTCCAAATGGGTGGAGCCGCAGCCGTGATTGATGTTCACTCCATCCGGGTCGGCATGGATCACATCGGTATGCAGGTCGGGGAAACGGTCAAACAGACGCGCGGCGGTGGCGGAAGCGGCGCCGTTGGCGCAGTCCACCAGAATGTGCAGGCCCGAAAGGTCTGTGTCCACCGTGGAGACCAGATAGTCGATGTAGTCCTGCGCCTCCTTCTCGTCGGCATAGATGACCCGGCCGATCTCACCGTGGGTCTTGAGCGGCACGGCGGTCCGGCTCAGGACGATCTCCTCGATCTTTCCCTCCAGCGCGTCGGAGAGCTTGAAGCCCCGATGGTCGAAGATCTTGATGCCGTTGTGTTCAAAGGGATTGTGGGAAGCCGAGATCACGATGCCCGCGTCGGCCTTGGCGTCCACCGTGATCCAGGCCACGGCGGGCGTTGGGATGACCCCCAGATGGAGCACGTCCGCCCCGGCGGAGCACAGTCCCGCGACCAGCGCCCCCTCCAGCAGGTCTGAGGAGATGCGGGTGTCCTTGCCGATGGTGAAACGAGGCTGTCCTCCGCCCTTCGCTTCGGCCATAACATAGGCGGCCGCCATGCCCACTTGGAACGCCAGCCGGGCGTCCAGCCCGGCGTTGACCACACCACGGATCCCGTCGGTGCCAAATAATCTGCCCATAAAAATCCTTCCTTTCCGTCCGATC
Source organism: Flavonifractor sp. DFI.6.63 (assembly GCF_024462255.1). Classification (NCBI taxonomy): domain Bacteria; kingdom Bacillati; phylum Bacillota; class Clostridia; order Eubacteriales; family Oscillospiraceae; genus Flavonifractor; species Flavonifractor sp. DFI.6.63. Next base: position 34,490 of record NZ_JANGBE010000006.1, read on the forward strand.
ACACATTAGAATGAAAGCTGGTCCAGTGCTCCGCCCGGGACGCTCAGGCCCAAGTGTTCGTAGGCCCGCCGGGTGACGCAGCGTCCCCGGGGCGTGCGGGTCAGAAAGCCCATCTGCATCAGATAGGGCTCATACACGTCCTCCAGAGTCACGGCCTCCTCGTTGATGGTAGCGGCCAGGGTCTCCAGGCCCACAGGCCCGCCGGAATAGTGCTCAATGATACTGGTGAGCATCCGACGGTCAATGGCGTCCAGTCCCAGATAATCCACCTCCAGCGCGGAGAGCGCCTGGTCGGCCACGCCCCGGGTGATCACGCCGCCGGCCTTTACCTGGGCGAAGTCCCGCACCCGCCGGAGCATCCGGTTGGCGATCCGCGGAGTGCCCCGGCTGCGCCGGGCGATCTCCATGGCGCCCTCCTCTTCGATGGGCACGTTCAGGATGCCCGCCGACCGCTTGACGATGAGCGAAAGCTCCTCTGGGGTGTACAGCTCCAGCCGCAGCGTAACGCCAAAACGGTCCCGCAGGGGCGCGGAGAGCTGTCCGGCACGGGTGGTAGCTCCAATCAGCGTGAAATGCGGCAGGTCCAGCCGGATGGAGTTGGCGGAGGGGCCCTTGCCGATGATGATGTCGATGGCGTAGTCCTCCATGGCCGGGTAGAGGATCTCCTCCACCGAGCGGTTGAGCCGGTGGATCTCATCTACGAAAAGGATATCGTTCTCATTCAGGTTGGTCAGCAGGGCGGCCAGGTCGCCGGGCTTTTCGATGGCGGGGCCGGAGGTAATGCGGATATTGACCCCCATCTCGTTGGCAATGATCCCGCTGAGCGTGGTCTTGCCCAGGCCCGGGGGGCCATGGAGCAGCACGTGGTCCAGCGGCTCGGAACGCATTTTTGCGGCCTGGATGAAAACAGACAGGTTCTCCTTGGCCTTTTGTTGTCCGATGTATTCGCTGAGCGCCTTGGGCCGCAGGGAGTATTCCCCTTCGTCCTCACGGGTCAGCGAGGTGGTGACCAGCGGCTCCTGGGTCTCAAAGCCGCCCTGCTCGGAAAAATCGATACTCAATGGGTCCACTCCTTTGAAACGGCTGGAGAACCTATTTGCGCCTCACCGTTTTGGATGTATTTCGATAGATGACTCCGGTCACGACCGTAAGGAAGAAGAGCGCCAGCCCGACCCACAGAAGTATCATCGCATCGAATACCGCGCTCAGCGCGATGACCGCCCAGCAGGCAGCCAGGGCCAGCATAAGCCGGCCCATGCAGCGGCACAGGGCACTCTCGTCATAGTTTGCCTTTTCTTCGGGACTGGCGGTGTTGTACCCTGCGATCAGGAACGCGCCCTTTCCGCGGAAAAAAACGGCGGCCAGAGTCAGAAACAGCAGGATGAAGATTCCGTGGACGATTAACAGCATGGCGCCCTCCCCTACTTTACCATCTTTTTCAAGGCGTGCTTGACGATCTCCTCCAGCTTGAGCTGCTCCATGTCCAAGCCCTTGAGGGCGGCGGCGATTTCGTTCTGACTGTAGCCCAGCACGGCCAGCGCGGCGGCGGCCTCACTGGATTTGTTCTCCGGAATGACGGTCACGCCGGTGCCGCCGTAAGTCTCCCCGGATGCCGCAAGCTGTCCCTTGGCCAGCTTGTCTTTCAGCTCCAGAATAATGCGCTGGGCAATCTTTTTCCCGATGCCCTGGGCCACCGTGAGCGACTTCTCATCCCCAGTGATGATGCTCATGGCCAGTCCCTCCGGCGTGGTGGCCGAGAGGATGGACAGCGCCGCCTTGGGCCCCACGCCGGATACCCCGATGAGCATTCGAAAGCAGTTGAGTTCATTTTCTGAATAAAAACCGTACAGCTCCATGGCGTCCTCACGCACGTTCAGGTGGGTATAGAGCGTGGCGGGCGCTCCCTTTTCCAGGCGGGAGAGCGTAGTATTGGTGGTCCGGCAGGCATAGCCGACCCCCCCGCAGTCGATCACGGCCAGAAAGGGAGCCACGTGGGCCACGGTGCCTTTGACATAGTAAAACATCGTATCGTCTCCTCAGAACCGGTATTCGCAAGGATTGCGCACCGTCCGGGCGGGCCGGCTTCCGCCGTGCCGCGTTGCTTCTCCCTGCCATACACAAACGTATGGCTTGCGTCAGATCGCCTTGTACGGCAAACACTCGCCCGGACCATGCCCCGCCCCGGCAAGTACGGGTCCTAATCCTTTCGCACCGCGTACCGGCCGCTGCCCGGCCGGGCGGCATCCGGGCTTTGAAGGCGGGAGGTGTACGACCGGGCGTGGCACAGGGCAATGGCCAGCGCATCGGCGGCGTCATCCGGCCTGGGCACGGTCCTCAGGCTCAGCAGGCGCTTCGTCATATCCATTATCTGGCGTTTTTCCGCCTTGCCATAGCCCGCCACCGCCAGCTTGACCTGAGAGGGAGCGTACTCAAAGATAGGCACGCCGAAGCGCTCCGCCTCGGTCAGGATCACACCGCGGGCCTGCGCCACCCCGATGCCGGTGGTAATATTGTTGTTGAAAAACAACTCCTCCACCGCCATGGCATCAGGCTGGAACAGCTCGAACAGCCGGTCCATATCATTGGCGATCTGCAAAAGCCGTTTGGGCAGCGGTTCCCCCGCCGGAGTGTTGATGGCCCCGCACTGGACCAGCCGCTGCCGTCCCCGTTCGGCCTCTATTACCCCAAAGCCCACGATGGCGAAGCCCGGGTCGATGCCCAAAATCATCATAGGGGACCTCACCTTCCTCAATCCATACGCAGAATATTGTATCACAGCAGAAAACCCTGCGCAATAAGCAAATGGGTGCAAAGAGGGCCGCGGAAAACACCGCGGCCCTCTTTGTTCAAAAGAAGAATCTGCCGTTGAGAAGTCCGGCACAATCATTCTATGCCCGTGGATGTGCTTTATTATAGACATCCTTCAGCTTTTGGTTTACCAGCTGGGCGTAAATTTGAGTGGAGGAAATGTCTGCGTGCCCCAGCATCTCCTGGATCGAACGCAGATCGGCGCCGTTTTCCAGCAGGTGAGCGGCAAAGGAGTGGCGCAGCGTATGGGGCGTGATGTCCTTCTGGATCCCAGCCTTCTCCTGATAGTGCTTGATGATCTTCCAAAAGCCCTGGCGGCTCATGCGCTCTCCGCTCATATTCACGAACAAGGCGCTGGTGTCGGGTCGCTCCACCATCTGGGGCCGCACATGCTCCACATAATCACCCAGCGCCCGTACCGCCGTCTGGTACAATGGAATGATGCGTTCCTTCCCACGGCCGGGGCATCGGATGAAGCCGGCAGAGAGATTCAGGTGTGCCAGATCCAGACTGATGAGTTCGGAAACGCGGATCCCGGTGGCGTAAAGCAGCTCCAGCATGGCCTTGTCCCGGCAGCCCTTGGCGTCGGCCGGATCAGGCTGTTCCAGAAAAAGCTCGACTTCTTTTGAAGTGAGGATCTGGGGCAGTTTGCGTTCCACCTTGGCGGGCGCGATTCCTCTGGCAGGGTTAAGCGCCACATGGCCCGCTCCCAACATATAAGTATAAAAGGATTTCAAGGAGGCCAGGGACCGTGTGACGGTGGCCACCGATTTCCCTTTGGACGACAAGTGCTTGGTGTAGCTCTCCACATCCGGCTGGGCAGCCTGTTCCGGAGAAAGCCCCTCCCCTTCCAGCCAGCGGACAAACTGGTTCACATCCCGCAGGTAGGAACTGAGCGTGTTGGAGGATGCCTTTTTTTCTGTGACCAGATACGCTTCATAACCCTCCAGATACTCCATTGTCACCAACACCCTCTTACTTCCTGTTTTGCTCAGGCGGCAGCCAGCAGACCCGCCATCCCGGAAATCAGGGCAGGTACGACCAGCTGCTCCAGCAGCACACACACACACAGCGCCGCGGCACACCCGCCGCAGCGCAGAAAATAGGCCTTTCCGTAGGGAGACGGACGTTTCCCCTCCCCCAAAAAGCGGCTGGCCAAGACCCGCGCAGCCAGCAAACTCTGCACGCCCAGAACAAAAAGCGCCGGGATCGCCACGGCGCCGGTGATCCCAAAGACCAGAAACGCCAGCAGGCAGCCGGTGCTGCCAAACAGGCGCACAAAGGAGGCGATGGAAAAGGCGAGCAGAAAACCGCGCGCCGCGAAGAGGATCGGCAGGCCCAGCAGTCCCAAGGCGGTGAAGCCAAGCAGCAGTGCCAGCAGGGGCCACCGGATCGTACTCCATACCAGAGACAATACGGCCGGCGCGTCCACCGCGCCGGCACGCGCAGCGCTTAAAAAGCTTTGAAGATAGGCGCTCAAGCTCTCGCCGCCGCCGCCGTCCACGCAAGAGGCGAGGATGCAGCCTGCCAGGCCGCCTGCCAGAAAAAAAGCCCCTACTATGGCCAGTGCGGGGAAAAAACCGCCATCCGGCACATCCCAAACGCCTGCGACCGCCCTGCGCATCCAGCCTCACCTCCGTGAGAGCATATGCGCGCGCCGGGACAAGTAGAAGCGGCAAAAGTGGAAGCGGTATATACAAATATAGACCACTCGATCGGCTTGTGCAAGAAATCTTTGCAAAAAATCGCATTTTTGTATATTATGCCAATGTATTATGTAAATTAAATTATGTAAACCTTGTGATCAAAAGAGTACGGCGCCGCAGCGTGCGGCGCCGTACAGGCTCTATATGTGGTATTGTCCGTAGGCTTTTGCGCAAGATATTCGTTTTTGCGGGCCAATCCTGCCGATTACAGTCTGTATAATTACAATTTGTATACCCTACGCTCCCATACCGGCGGCGATGGCCTTCAGCGCGATGGCGCATTCCAGCCGCTTGCGCTCCAATTCACATCCGACACGGTGGGGGCGTTTTATGTCACCGTTGACAAGCAGATTGGATGCGCTGCAGCCGCCGGAGCAGTAAAACCGGGCCCAGCAGCTCCGGCACTCCTCTCTGGTATAGATGTTCAGGGCGGCAAATGTTCCGGACAACGCCTGATCAAAGCTTCCATCGTACAGACTGCCCAGCTTGTATTCCTCGTTGCCCACAAACTGGTGGCAGGGGTAGATATCCCCCTCCGGCGTGATGGCCACATATTCGCAACCTGCGCCGCAGCCCCGCAGGCGTTTGATCACGCAGGGGCCCTGGGCCAGATCTACGTTGAAATGGAAAAAGTTCGTCTCCGGATGATCCCGCAGGTATTCGGCCAGGCGTTCATACTCTGCCTTCAGCGCAGGCAGGTCGGCCTCCTGGAGAGCATAGGGATCCGTCTCCTTCCCCACCACCGGCTCCACGGAGATGTTTTTGCCGATTGCGGCCAGGGCCTTCACATCCTCTGCAAAGTCCTGGTGGAAGCGGGTAAACGTACCGCGGAGATAATAGTCCTTGGTTCCACGGCCTTCGATCAGCTTTCGAAACTTCGGTACGATCACGTCGTAGCTGCCTTTGCCGTTGATTGTGGGACGCAGATCGTCGTTGACCGCTTTGCGTCCGTCCAGAGACAGCACCGCATTGGACATTTCACGGTTGATGTATTCGATGGTTTCGTCGTCAAGCAGTACGCCGTTGGTGGTAATGGTAAAGCGGAAACACTTTCCGTGTGCTTCCTCGATGGAGCGGGCATATTCCACCGTCCGCTTCACCGTATCCATGGCCATCAGCGGTTCGCCGCCGAAGAAGTCCACTTCGATGTTCCGGCGATGGCCGGATTTGGCGATGACAAAGTCGATGGCCCGCTTGGCGGTCTCGGCGTCCATGGTCAGGCGATGGCCGGTGCCGAAGTCTCCGGTAGAGGCAAAGCAGTATTTGCACCGGAGATTGCAGTCGTGGGAGACGTGGAGGCACAGCGCCTTCACCAGTGCCTGCTGCTGCATGGAGGCCGCCTTCTCCCGGTCGATGTAGTCGTCCTCCTCGAAGAGCAGCCCCTCCGCAGTCAGGCTGCGCAGTTCCTGCCACGCCTCCTCCAGCGCGGCGGGGGCATACCGGGACAACGTCTGGCAGACCTCCTCCGGACAGTGTTCCGCTATGGGGGGCTTCACCTGCTCCAGCAGGTGATACGTCAGCTCGTCCAGCACATGGACGGCGCCGCTGTTGACATCCACGGCGACATTGACGCCGAGGGCTTGAAAGGTATGTACCATAAATTTGATCCTCACTTGGCGCATTCCATGGAAAAAGGGTGGGAAACCCCACCCTCTCCAATCAGCGGTTCTTACTTATTCTCGCACTTCTGGTTTGCCACGGTGCAAGAGGTCTTACAGGCGGACTGGCAGGAGGTCTGGCACTCGCCGCAGCCGCCGTGGGCGGCGCTGTTTTTCAGAGTCGCGCCGTTGAGCGTCTTCACATGCTTCATTCTGGTTTCCCTCCCATAACAAATGGTTTAGGAGGATTATAGCATAGCCGCGGCCCGATTTCAATTATTTTCTGCGCTTTTTCTTTCCACCGCTCCGCTTTCCGCCGCCCAGCAGCCCAGCGGCCGCGCCGCCGCACAGACCGCCGCACAGCAGTCCGATCCCGCCCTGCTCCACCGACATGGTCTCAAAGAACAGCACGCCAACCGTAAGCAACAGCAGAAAAAGCACCGCTCCGGTACACAGCCCTACGATCAGCGTACGCCTGCCGCAGCGGCGAACCGCCAGCATTCCGCCTGCGAACGCCCCCACCACACAGCCGACGATACTCAGCTGATAAGTAAGACCGTCCGCCAAAAGCCCCCGTGAGATGAGCACCGAGGCAGCCAGCAGGAACAAAAGGCATACCGCCAGCGCCGCGGCCCCACCCAAAACGATCCCGACCCCGTAGCGCAGCAGCTTCGCGGCCTGATCCTCCTCTGTTTTCCGCATAAAAACACCCTCCCTTGCCACGTTCCTACTGGAACATATGCCGGGAGGGCGTTTCGTATTACTTCTTGTCCTTGGAATCCTTGGTCTCGCCCGCGCCGTTTTCCGTGGCCTGGGTGCCCTTGGTGGAAATCGCCCACTTGGTGAATTCCATGCGCACGCGGTCGGCGCCGGTCTCAATGACGATGGTGTCCTCCTTGACTGCGCAGATGGTGCCGACGATTCCCCCGATGGTGGTGATCTCATCCCCCACCGCCAGTTCGGAGCGCATCTTGGCAGCCGCTTTCTTCTTTTTGTTCTCGGGCCGGATCAGCAGGAAATAAAAGACTGCGATCAGCAGGACAAAGGGCAGGATCATACTCAGCATGCTTCCGGTGCCGCCCTCCTGCGTCAGCATCGCACTCGTTACCTGTGTCAGCAAAACAATCCCCTCCGATAAATACTTGGATGAACCTCTTCATCACGTAAAAGCTATTATAAAACGAAATGCAGGATTTGACAAGCCTTTTTCGCAGGATTCACAGATTCTTCACAGGCGTCCGGCCAATTTGGGGGAATATTCCGCCCGGAAGTCCGCAAAACAGCCCTCATCCAGGGCCTGCCGGATCCGTCCGGCCAGGGCGTTGTAAAAATACAGGTTATGCAGTACCGCAAGGCGCATGGCAAGCATCTCCCCTGCCGCGAAGAGGTGGCGCAGATAGGCGCGCGAAAAGGAGCGGCACACTGGGCAGGCGCAGTCCGGGTCGATGGGCCGCTCGTCCAGCTTGTATTTTTCATTCTTGATGTTCATGGCGCCCGACCAGGTAAAAAGCTTGGCGTGTCGGGCGTTGCGGGCAGGCATGACACAGTCGAAGAAGTCCACGCCCCGCGCCACGCCCTCAATGATGTTGGAAGGGGTGCCCACGCCCATAAGATAGCGCGGCTTGTCCACGGGCATATAGGGCTCTATCACGTCGATGATATCGTACATGACCTGTGCCGGCTCTCCCACCGCCAGACCGCCGATGGCGTAGCCCTCACAGTCGATCTTTGCGGTTTGCTGCATGTGCCAGATGCGCAAGTCCGGAAAGGTCGCCCCCTGATTGATGCCGAAGAGCATCTGTCCCGGATTCACCGTCTCCGGAAGGGCGTTGAGCCGGTCATGCTCTGCTTTGCACCGCTCCAGCCACCGCAGCGTGCGTTCACAGGAGGCCTTGGCATATTCATAGGTGGCCGGATTTTCCACGCATTCGTCAAAAGCCATGGCAATGTCGCTGCCGAGGTTGGACTGGATCCGCATGGACTCCTCCGGCCCCATAAAGATCCGCCGCCCGTCGATATGCGAGGCAAAGGTGACGCCCTCCTCCCGGATCTTCCGCAGTCCAGCCAGCGAAAAGACCTGGAAGCCTCCGGAATCGGTGAGGATCGGGCCGTCCCAGTCCATGAACCGGTGCAGCCCGCCCAGCGCGCGCACCACGTCGTCTCCGGGGCGCAGGTGCAGGTGATAGGTATTGGACAGCTCCACCTGGCAGCCGATCTCCCGCAGATCGTGGGCGGAGAGAGCTCCCTTAATCGCGCCTTGGGTTCCCACATTCATGAACACCGGGGTCTGTACCGTGCCATGGGCACAGGCAAATTCGCCGCGCCGGGCACGGCCTTCGGTCTGGATGAGTTTAAACACGCAAACGCTCCTTTATTTCAGGCTTTGATAAAAGGTACGCAGCTCGGTCCTGCAGGTATCGGGCAGCTCCTTCTTGCGTACGCCCCGGATCGCCCCTTCCAGGGCCGTCAGCTGGTGCAGGCAGGCGTTGGGGTCCGCCTGGGCGCGGATCTGTATCCGGGCCGCCCGGCTGCCCATGCCCCGCAGCGGTTCCGGGGTATCTACGCCGATTCTGTGAAGATGCTCCGCCAACACCGGGCCGAGATTGGGCAAACGGGTCAATGATTCCATTCCGATTCGCCTGCCTTGAGCGGACCGTCAGGAAAAAGCGGCCAGGCCCTGATTGGTCAGCCGCAGCAAAAGTCCCGCCATTTCACCCGGCGACTTGCGCATGCCGCTTTTCAGCCAATTCTGCAGGATGCCGATGCTGCCGGTGATGACATAACGGTACAAATATTCCACGGTCTCCGGGTCGGTGGAGCGGGACGCCTGCCATTGCTGGGCATACTGCTCCTGAAACAGAGCCGTGACCCGCTTTTGAAAGCTGAAATCGCCCTTCTCGCTCAGCAGCAGGCTGCAGAAGTCGCGGTTATCCGCGATATACTGAAAAATCTGCTCCACGACTTGAAAGGCCTCGCCGATATCGGCGCGAAAATCGAAGGCGGACAGCCGCTCCCGGATCTCGGAGATGATCTCGTCCTCGATCTGCTGCAGCAGATCGTATTGATCCCGGTAATGGGCATAAAAGGTACAGCGGTTGATGTCCGCCCGCTCACAGAGCTCTTTGATGGTAATCTTTGCAAGCGGCTTTTGCTCCATCCACTCGATCAGGCTCTTTTTCAGGACCATCTGTGTATACCGCGTGCGCCGGTCGCTCCGGTCTGCGTGCATACCGTCTCCTCCTTCCTCCGCATCTCCCCCAATGTGCCGCACGGCGTCAGTCCGGCTGATCGTCCCTTGGGATAAGGTCTGTGATGAACATCGCATCCCCGAAGGAGAAAAAGCGATAGCGCTGTTCCACCGCTTCCTGGTATGCCGCCAGCACCTGCTCCCGTCCCGCCAGTGCGGAGACCAGCATGATGAGGGTGGACTCCGGCAGATGGAAGTTGGTAATCAGACCGTCCAACGCCTTAAAGCGATACCCCGGGTAGATGAAAATATTGGTCCATCCGGCGCTCTCCCGAAGCGTGCCGTCCTCCGAAGCCCAGCTCTCAATGGTGCGGCAGGAAGTGGTGCCCACACAGATGACCCGTCCGCCGGTCTGCTTCGTGCGGTTGATGGTCTCGGCCGTCTCAGCCGGAATCATGCAGTACTCCGCGTGCATCTCATGGTCGGTGATCTCGTCTTCTTTCACCGGACGGAAGGTCCCCAGGCCCACATGAAGTGTAACGTAGCATACCTTTACGCCCATTTCGCGCACCTGTTCCAGCAGCGCACGGGTAAAGTGCAGTCCCGCCGTCGGCGCGGCGGCGGAGCCCACCGCCCGGGAGTAGACCGTCTGATAGCGCTCCGGGTCCTCCAGCTCCTGCTTGATATAGGGCGGCAGGGGCATCTTGCCCAGCTGCTCCAGCTTTTCCAAAAAAATACCCTCATAGTCAAAGCGCACCAGGCGGTTGCCGCCCTCGCAGACTTCCAGCACCTCAGCGGTGAGGGCGCCGTCTCCGAAGGAAATGCGCGCGCCGGGCTTGAGCCTGCGTCCCGGCCGGACCAGGCACTCCCACACCTTGTCGCCCCGGTCGATGAGCAGCAGCACCTCCGCTGCGCCGCCGCCGGGCACGCGGTGGCCGACAAGCCGTGCGGGCAGGACCCGGGAGTCGTTGAGCACCAAGCAGTCGCCCGGGCGCAAGAGGGCGGGCAAATCGTAAAAATGCATATGCCGCCGCGCCCCCGTGTTCTTATCCAGCACCAGGAGCCGGGAGGCATCCCGGCGCTCCAGCGGAGTTTGTGCAATCAGTTCCTCCGGCAGGTAAAAATCAAAATCAGCGGTCTTTATGGCTGGCGCACCTCGATTCCGGTATAGTAGAATTGCAGGATATCCCAATAAGTATAGCCCTGCTGTGCCATAGAATACGCGCCCCATTGGCTCATACCCACGTGATGGCCCCAGCCGGTTCCGGCGATGGTAAAGGTATCGCCCCCCGAAGCGGCGGATGGGGCCAACTGCTTCACCGCGGCGTCGCCGCCGATGACATAGGGTTGGCCGGAGGGCAGCTGGGATACCGTTCCGCTTCCGTCCACCGCGTATACGCCGCTCACAGAGGGCAGCGTCCCCTCCCCGTTCACCGCGTAACCTCCGCTTCCGCCCGAAATGCTGTAGCGCTGGGAACGCAGTCCCAGAAATGTCCGGCAGTCTTCCTTCGTCTTCGTGAAGCTTTTTCCCGCCGAATCGGTAAAGGTAATTGCCAGTACATTCCCCGTGGGCGACGTTTTTGTGACCTGAACGTCCACGATGCCGGAATTGGCGTAACCCTTGCCGTTGAGCAGATCAGTCAGCTCCTGGCGGGTATAGGTCACACTCCAGCTGTAGCGTTCAATTTTATCGGATACAGCGGCCTCATAGGGATCCGTCTTCCCTTTCAAATAGGGCGTGTCCTCATACCAGATGTTCCCCGCGTCTTCCGTAGCTCCGCCATCGCAGGAAAAATAGACTGGCTCGGTCAAGCCGCCGTTATACCAGATATATTGGCCATAAGTGGCCTCCACCGCCTGGCGGCTGGCGTCGCTCATGCCGGCGATCCCCCTGTAAGCCTGACAGTGGACCGTGTTGCAGATATCGAAGCCGTCGGAGCTGTGCCGCTGATCCAGCAGCTTGGCATAGCTGTAAGTCCGGGCGCATACCGCCTGGGCCTTCAGTGCCTCCAAGGGCCAGGAGGCGCTCATCTCGGACAAAATGACCCCTTGCACATAATCCTCCATGGGAAGCACGTTGCTCACCGACAGATTGCCGCCGCTGCGCCGGTACTGGAACGCGCCGTAATAGGTATTTCCCCGGAAAATAGTCCGGGTCTTGACCGTATCATCCAGACCGGGCTGGACCGCCATGGCCCATCCGTCGGCGCTGTCGAACTGGAACAGGATCGTTCCGGTCCCCGTCTCCACCACCGAAACGCCCGTGCCCGACGGGGCCGTCACCGACGCTCCGGGCACCGCGGCCTGTGCGTTCTGTGCCGAGGCGCTGTCCAGGTAGGCGCCGAGCCTGACGTAATAGGCTCCGTCGATCCATGCCGGGAAGGCGCCGGCATACCGGCAGGCCGCCGCAGACGCCGACTGGAAGTCCGCATAGCGCTCCGGAAGCTGGAGATGATAGCCCCCCACGGCAATGCCGGAAGAAATGGAGTCGTAATATCCAGCCCAGCCGCCCACAGTGCCGTAATACACGGTCTGATCCTTTACCATGGAGATCGCAGTTTTCGCCGTGCTGCCCAGCGGAACAAAGCGCAGGCTGCCGTCAAAATAGCCGAAGCGGTACCCGGAACCCACTTCGTTGAGCAGATTTGCCCCTGGCAGGGCGCTGCCGCCGTAAAAGAGCCCCACCCGGATGGTCGGATTCACCTGTACCGAGGCCGCCTGGGCAGGCGCTGCACCCATCCATTGGGAAACCATCAGGAGGGCGGCTGCAAGTTGTATAAATTTCAAACATTTCCCTTGCTTCATTTGTCAATTCTCACATCCCGGTTTTGTTGACACGATTCTTCGAATTGTGGTACAATTTTTAAAATTTCAATTCCATAGGCGTTATTAGCATAACAGAGGTCGCGGCTGTTCAACAGTAGCGCGGGGAGGGCTCCGGTGGCCCCTGGAACCGCTGCGAAAGGGGACGCCGCCGAAGGAGCCCGGTCCACGGAAGCCCCGCTCCTGGTCGCCCGGCGAAGAGCCGTCCGACTGTCGCCGCGCGCCGCGGTGGAGCGCTGTCTGCTTTTGGGGTATCTTGTCAAAGGCAAATCGTCTTTGACATTATAGTACAAAATCAGCAGTTCTGTAAACTGCTGATTTATTTTTTGCTTCGATCCGGTTTTGCCGGTCTCAAACGAGCCGGCAATGGAATAGGATACATCATGAACGATGGAGGTCATTGATTATGGAAAAGTACAAGGTCGGCGTCATTGGCGGTACCGGTATGGTCGGTCAGCGGTTTGTGACCCTTTTGGAAAACCACCCCTGGTTCCAGCTCGCCGTTATCGCGGCCAGCGGCCGTTCGGCCGGCAAGACCTATGAGGAAGCCATCGGTACCCGCTGGGCCATGGATACCCCCATGCCTGAGGAGGCGAAAAACCTCGTCGTCATGAATGCCGCCGAGGATGTGGAACGGATCGCCGCCCAAGTGGATTTCGTCTTCTCCGCCGTGGACATGAAGAAAGAGGAGATTCAGGCGCTGGAGGAAGCGTATGCCCGCCATGAGTGCCCCGTGGTCTCCAATAATTCCGCCCACCGCTGGACCAGCGACGTGCCCATGGTGGTGCCGGAGATCAATCCGGAACACATTCAGGTCATAGAGGCCCAACGAAAGCGACTGGGGGTGGAGCGCGGGTTCATTGCCGTCAAGTCCAACTGCTCCCTCCAGAGCTATGTCCCCGCACTGCACCCCCTGCGCGGCTTTGGTCTGGAAAAGGTGCTCGTCTGCACCTACCAGGCCATCTCCGGTGCGGGCAAGACCTTCCAGACCTGGCCGGAAATGGTGGATAATGTCATCCCCTACATCGGCGGCGAAGAGGAGAAGAGCGAGCGTGAACCGCTGAAGCTCTGGGGCAAGGTGGAAAACGGCGTGATCGTCAACGCCGCGTCGCCCGCCATCACCGCGCAGTGCCTGCGCGTCCCCGTCTCCAACGGCCATATGGCCGCTGTTTTTGCCACCTTCCAAAACACCCCTTCCCCGGAGGAGATCAAAGACAGTTGGGCAAATTTCAAGGGCCGCGCCCAGGAGCTGGCCCTGCCCACCGCGCCCAAACAGTTCCTGCATTATTTTGAGGAGCCAGACCGCCCCCAGACCCGTCTCGACCGCGCGCTGGAGGGGGGCATGGCCGTATCCGTGGGCCGTCTGCGGCCCGACACCCAGTACGATTATAAGTTTGTCTGTCTTTCCCACAATACCCTGCGCGGCGCAGCGGGCGGAGCCGTCCTGCTGGCCGAACTGCTGTGCGCGGAGGGGTACATTCTAAGGAGGTAACCCCCTATCATGAGAGAACCTGTTTTTACCGGAGCCTGCTCCGCCATTGTGACCCCATTTGACCAGAGCGGCGCTGTCAATTACGATCGGTTCGGCAGACTGATCGACGAGCAGATCGCACGCGGCCTGGACGCTATCTGCGTCTGCGGCACCACCGGCGAGTGCGCCACCCTTTCCATTCGGGAGCATATTGCCGCCGTGGAATACTGTGTCAAGCGGGTCAATCATCGGGTCAAGGTCATCGCCGGCGCGGGAAGCAACGATACATCCGCCGCCGTTTACCTGTCCCAGCACGCTCAGGACTCCGGGGCCGACGCTCTGCTGCATGTGACTCCCTATTACAACAAGGCGTCTCAAACTGGTCTCATCAAGCATTATGAATACATAGCCGACCGGGTGGATCTGCCCATCATCCTCTATAACGTCCCCTCCCGGACCGGCGTTTCCTTCACGGCGGAGACCTATCAGATTCTCTCCCGGCATCCCAAGATCAACGGCGTCAAGGAAGCCAGCGGAAACTTTTCCCTGCTGGCGCACACCCGCGCAATCTGCGGCGACGATTTTTACGTCTGGTCCGGCAACGACGATCAGGTGGTGCCCATGATGAGTCTGGGCGCCAAGGGCGTCATTTCCGTGGTGGCAAATATCGCGCCGGAGATCATGATCCAAATGACCCACCTCTGCCTGGAAGGCAGATTCGGGGAAGCCGGCGCGCTTCAGCTGCGGTATATGGATTTTATCGACGCGCTCTTTCTCGAAGTCAACCCCATCCCCATCAAGGCCGCTATGAATTTGGCCGGCTATGATGTGGGCTCTTTGCGGCTGCCCCTGTGCGATATGTCCAACGGGCATCTGGAAACGCTGCGCCAGACCATGATAAGCGCCGGGATCCTTTCTTGACGCGGGAGGGATGTGGAACATGGCAAGGCTGATCATTTCCGGCTGTAACGGCCGGATGGGCCGGGCGGTGGAGGCGATCTGCACCGCCGAAGCGGATGTTGAGATCGTCGCAGGCTTTGACCTTCTTGGGGCGGGAGAGCGGGAGTTTCCGGTCTTCGCCTCCCCGGCCGACTTCCGGGGCGAGGCCGATGTGGTCGTGGATTTTTCCTCACCGGCGGCGCTGAACGCGCTGCTGCACTTTGCAATGACCCGCCGGATACCTCTGGTACTGTGCACCACCGGATATCTTCCGGAGCAGCTGTCCGCGATTGACGCGGCCGCACGGCAGATCCCTATTTTCTGCTCCGCCAACATGTCGTTTGGGGTAAACGTGCTTTTGGACCTGGTGCGCAGGGCGGCGGCAGTGTTGGGCGAGCGCTTTGACGTGGAGATCGTGGAGCGCCATCACAACAAAAAATTGGATGCGCCCAGCGGTACGGCTCTGATGCTGGCGGAAGCGGCGGCGGATGGGCTTTCCGATACGTCGGAGTACGTCTATGAACGCCAGAGTATCCGCAGGGCCCGTCAGGCCCACGAGATCGGGATCTCCTCCGTACGGGGCGGCGGTATTGTGGGGGATCACGAGGTCCTTTTTGCCGGGCGGGACGAGGTCATCGAATTGCGTCACTCCGCGCTGAGCCGCGAGGTCTTTGCCTCCGGCGCGGTGAAGGCGGCGCGTTTCCTGGCCGGCATAGACGCCCCCGGTCTCTATTCCATGGCAGACCTGGTCGAACAATTCAAGTAACCTGAAGCGGGGCCCGGGATTCTCCGGGTCCCGCTTTTTCAGGGCGCAAAAACGACCGCTTAGCCGCTTGAAAACGCCGTTTGGGCAAAAGCACTGCAGGCTGAAAAAAGATAACGGCAGCACCCGCTCCATTTTTCAAAAAAGCCCCTCAGAGTACGCGCCTTCGGGCGCGTACTCTGAGGGGCTTTTTTGTGTCGGTTCCGTCCAGGCTGTCCCATCATATAATATATTCGTTGCCCGGTCGGCCTGATACCATGAGGTCCGCAATGGTGATGCCGTCGAAAAACGTACGGATCATGGCATCCAGCTTTCGCCACATGGGCAGCGTGCGGCAGTCCGCCATGCGGGGGCACTGGTATGCGTCATCCTCCAGGCAGGCAACCGGAGCGAGACTTCCCTCGGTCAGGCGCAGGATGCTGCCAACGGTACAGCGCTCCGGCGGCTTGGCCAGACGGTAGCCTCCCCCCTTCCCACGCAGACCGGTCAGTATCTTTTCCCGTACCAGCGCTTTCAAAATGCTCTCCAGATACTTTTCAGAGATATCCTGCCGCTCCGCGATCACCTTTAAAGGAATATAGCCGTCCGCTTGATGTTCTGCCAGGTCGATCATGACCCGCAGCGCATAACGGCCTTTGGTCGAGATCATCATTGAGGACATCCTCACTTTCGTTGGTTTAACCAATTATACAATAGGTTTAATAGGTTTTCAATGGGCGGATAGAGAAAATGTGGCAGAAGGATTGACAAGGTCGATGACAAGGTATATTATTCATATAAACCTAGTATGAAAGTAGGTATTAAATATGAGCAACATCTATTCCCGTGCAGACCAACTGATTGGCAAGACCCCCCTGCTGGAGCTGACTCACATCGAACGGGAAATTGGCCTAGAGGCCCGTATCCTGGCCAAGCTGGAGTATTTTAACCCCGCAGGTTCCGTCAAGGACCGCATTGCCAAAGCCATGATCGACGATGCGGAGCAAAAGGGGCTTTTGAAGCCCGGTTCCGTCATCATCGAACCCACATCGGGCAATACCGGGATCGGCCTTGCCTCCGTAGCGGCGGCCCGGGGCTACCGCATCCTCATCGTCATGCCGGAGACCATGAGCATAGAGCGCCGCCAGCTGATGCGCGCCTATGGCGCCGAGCTGGTGTTGACCGAGGGCGCTCTGGGGATGAAGGGGGCGATCGCCAAGGCCGACGAACTGGCGCGGGAGATTCCAGACAGCTTTATTCCCGGTCAGTTTGTCAACCCGGCCAATCCCGCTGTGCATAAGGCTACCACCGGCCCGGAGCTCTGGGCGGATACGGATGGGACGATAGACCTCTTCGTATCCGGCGTCGGCACCGGCGGCACCATCACCGGCGTGGGCGAATACCTGAAAAGCCAGAACCCGGCGGTTCGGATCGTAGCGGTGGAGCCGGCGGCCTCCCCGGTGCTGAGTAAGGGTACCGCCGGAAGCCATAAGATCCAAGGAATTGGCGCCGGATTTGTCCCTGCGGTGCTGGATACCAACGTCTATGATGAGATCATCGCCGTGGAGAACGACGACGCCTTTGCCACCGGCCGTCAGATCGGCCGCGCGGAGGGGATTTTGGTGGGTATCTCCTCCGGCGCAGCCGTATGGGCGGCGATCCAGCTGGCCCGCCGTCCGGAGAACAAGGGTAAGACCATCGTCGCCCTATTGCCCGATACCGGCGACCGCTACCTTTCCACCCCCCTGTTTGCAGACTGACCCTGCCATAAAAATGAGAAACAGAAAGAGAGAGAGGCCGCTTTATGCGTAAGCAACCTTATCATTTTGAGACGCTCCAGCTTCACGTTGGCCAGGAGCAGCCCGATCCTGCCACTGATGCCCGGGCGGTGCCCATTTATCAGACCACCTCTTACGTGTTCAAAAACTCGGCTCACGCGGCAGCCCGTTTCGGGCTGGCGGACCTCGGCAACATCTACGGCCGGCTGACCAACTCGACGCAGGATGTACTGGAGAAGCGTCTGGCGGCGCTGGAAGGCGGCGTGGCCGCCCTGGCGCTGGCTTCCGGTGCGGCGGCCATCGCCTATACCATTCAGGCGCTTGCGCAGGCGGGAGAGCATATCGTGGCGCAGAAGACCATTTATGGCGGCAGCTACAACCTGCTGGCGCATACCCTGCCCCAGTACGGCATCTCCGCTACGTTCGTAGACGTCCACGACCTGGCGCAGGTGGAGCGCGCCATTCAGGCGAATACCAAAGCCATTTATCTGGAGACCCTCGGGAACCCCAACAGCGATATTCCGGATATCGACGCCCTTGCAGCCCTTGCCCACAAGCACGGCCTGCCCCTGGTCATCGACAATACCTTCGGCACGCCTTATCTGATCCGCCCCATTGAGCATGGCGCAGACCTGGTGGTCCACTCCGCCACCAAATTCATCGGCGGTCATGGCACTACGTTAGGCGGTATCATCGTGGATTCCGGAACGTTTGACTGGGCCGCCAACGGAAAATATGCCCCTATCGCCGCTCCCAATCCCAGCTACCATGGCGTTTCCTTCACGGATACCGCAGGTCCCGCCGCCTTTGTCACCTACATCCGCGCCATCCTGCTGCGCGACACCGGGGCCACCCTCTCCCCCTTCAACGCTTTCCTGCTGCTCCAGGGCGTGGAGACCCTCTCGCTGCGCTTGGACCGGCACGCAGAGAATACCAGGGCAGTGGTGGGCTATCTGTCCAAGCACCCCCTGGTGGAGCATGTCAACCACCCCTCGCTGCCCGACCATCCCGACCACGCGCTTTATGAGAAGTATTTCCCCCACGGCGGCGCTTCCATCTTTACGTTTGAGATCAAGGGCGGTCAGGCGGAAGCCCACAAATGGATCGACCATCTTGAGCTCTTTTCTCTGCTGGCCAATGTGGCGGATGTAAAGAGCCTGGTCATCCACCCGGCCACCACCACCCATTCCCAGCTCTCTCCTGCGGAGTTGCTGGATCAGGGCATCAAGCCCAATACCATCCGCCTGTCCGTCGGTACAGAGCACAAAGACGATATCATTGCTGACCTGGAGCAGGCCTTTGCGGCCCTTTCGTAATCAGGGATCTCCCCGAAAGATACCTGTATTTTTCAAGAAGCGTACCGAGCGGTTTCGGCACACCGGGCGGCAGCCCCTCCTACGCGGGAGGGGCTGCCGTTTTTGTACAAAGAACCCCCTCGGCTGTGCCGAGGGTAAGAGCTTATAGCAGAATAAAGACAAAAACTCCTTTTGATTTAAAATAGGTTTGCGGTCTGGCGACTGCAAACGAAAAATCAAAAGAGCGTATGCAACATGGATAGGCGCTGCTAGTATTTCAGAACTTTGCCCGCATAAGAAAATCCACCGGCGTAGCCGGTGGATTTTTATTACCCAATCGCTTTCAGAATCTTCGTGATCAGCTCGACCCGGCGGAATGGCGTCATCAGGTAGATGCCGTCGGTATAGGGCTGGATTTCCCGGGCAATCCGGGTGGAGATGCGCAGCGCCAGCTCCTCGGCCTCAGCCCGGTCCTTGCCCACGTATTGCGAGACGATCTCATCGCAAACATACATGCCTGAGATCTCATTGTTCAGAAAGCAGGCGTTGCGGTGGCTGACCACCGGGAAGATACCGCCCAGCAGCTTTCCTTTCAGCACGGCCCGGGCCTGTATAAGATGTTCCAGCGCCTCCCGCGACAGTACCGGCTGGGTCAGAAAACCGGCTACGCCGCATTCCTCCTTCTCTTGCGCCAGCCGAAGCTGCACCGAAAAATTCCGGGCGTTCAGATTCAGCGCGGCAAAGATCTGGAAGGGGGTGGAAAGGCTCTCTCCATTCAGGCCGCTGACATACCGGGCCAGCTTACGGGAGTTGAAGTTGAATACGCTTTTGACCTCATCCCGGTCGGTGGATGGGATCGGGTCTCCGGTAATCAGCAGAACGTTGTGGACCCCCTCCATGGACAGGCCCAGCAGCAGGGCCTTGGTGGCGTTCAGGTTCCGGTCCCGGCACGTCATGTGGGGAAGCGGCTCCACGCCAAGCTCCCGTTTCAGCTTACAGGCCAGAAGGCTGCTGTCTGCCCGGGGACGCCCCACGGGGCAATCGGCGATGGTCACCGCGTCCACTCCGGCCTCCCGCAGTGTGCGTACCCCCTCCAAAAACGGCGCGAGGTCATCGTCTGCCGGTGAATCCAGCTCCACGGCGACCACCCGTTTACCGGAGCGCAGCTTTTCCCAAAGAGGATTGACATCGCCCGCCTCCACCCGGAGGCGGGCCTTTTCGGCCGGGGCGGCGGGACAGCGTATGCTGGTCCCTTCCAGCGCCCGGGCGGCGCAGGCAATGTGTTCCGGCGTAGTGCCGCAGCAGCCGCCCACAATGGACGCCCCCGCGCCCACGATCTGGACCATCCGCCGGGAAAAGTAATCCGGCGTGCCCTTGTAAAGCGTCCGGCGGCCCACCACGGTGGGATATCCGGCGTTGGGCATCACGGAGAGAAGCGTATCCCCGCGCTCCAGCCCCTCGATGTACCGCAGCAAATGGAGCGGGCCGGAGATGCAGTTGAAGCCTGCCGCATCCACCTCCGTCAGGGCGGCCGTACGGCGGAACAGCTCCCGGCCCAGCGCGCCCTCCTGGGTGACTCCGTCGGCCCCAACGGCAAAGGATACCAGGAGAAACGCGTCCGGGCAGCGGCGTTTCAGATACCGGGCCAGTTCCGGTATTCCTTCGTCTGTCGGCAGCGTCTCTGCCAGAAAACAGGTCAGTCCCTGTTCCAGAAAGAGATCAAGTTGAAGGCAGTAGAGCTCCGCCGGGCTGTGTTCCTTGTCCTGGGGCGCCGGGCCCAGGTCGGCAAAAACGAAGGCGCCGAAGGGCTCTGCCGCCTCCCGGGCCAGCCGGGCTCCCTCCGCGATGATCTGACGGGCCAAAGCGTGCTTCCCCTGCGCCAGGTCCACGCCTACGGAAAACGTATTGGTCTTGATCGCCCGGCACCCAGCCTCCAGATACGCACGGTGGATGGCGGATACCTCCTCCGGGTGCTCCAGATTGGCCAGCTCGCACCGCTCCGCCGCCCGGCCGGGCCGGGCGGCAAAATAGGTGCCCATTGCTCCGTCGAACAGCAGGGGCTTACCCTGCTTCAAATACGCTTTGACTCCCATGTCATCCCAACACCTTCCTCGCGATCTCCACCGACGCCCGGGCGTCTCCCGCGTAGTAGTCCGCCCCCATCCGCCGGGCATGCTCCGGCGTAACGACCGCGCCGCCTACCCAGATGACCGGCGGCTCCGGCAGGCTGTGGAGCAGCCGGATGGTCTCCTCCATGGCGGGCAGCGTGGTGGTCATCAGCGCCGACAGTCCCACCAGACGGACCGCCCGGGCCTGTACCGTCTCCAGAATTGCTTCCGGCGGCACGTCTCTGCCCTGGTCAATGACTTCGTATCCATAGTTTTCTAACATCGTTTTCACGATGTTCTTACCGATGTCATGGATATCCCCTTTGACCGTGGCCACCACCAGCCGGCCCTTTCGCACCGGCTCGCCGCCCCTGGCGGCAAGGGAGGCGCGCACGGCCTCAAAGACGGCCTGCGCCGCCTGGGCCGCGCTCAGCAGCTGAGGCAGAAACACCTTGCCCCGCTCATACCCCTCCCCCACCTTGTCCAGGGCCGGGATCAGCTGGCGCTCCACCAGGGACAGCTCGCTCTCCCTTCCCTGCTGCAGGGCCTGCCGGGCCAGCTGACCCGCCTCGGTGCGCAGCCCCCGCATCACGGCCTCCTCCAGCTCCAGCCCGGCGCCCGGCGCGGCAGCCGGGGCTGCTGAGACCGTACCGGCAAAGCGCTCCACATAGTCCCGGCACGCCCTGTCCTCGCCGGAGAGGACCCGAAAAGCCGCTACCGCATCCATCATTTCCCGTTGATTGGGGTTGAGGATGGGCAGCGTCAGGCCCATATTCAGCGCCTGGATCAGAAAGCTTTGGGTGATCAACGCACGGTTCGGCAGGCCAAAGGAGATATTGGACACGCCCAGAACGGTCGCAAGCCCCAGCTCCTCCCGTACCGCGCGCACCGCGCGCAGGGTCTCCGTCGCCTGGGATTGCTGGGCGGAGACCGTGAGGGTCAGGCAGTCGATCCAAAGATCTTCTCTCGGGATATCGTACGACAGCACCGCGTCCAGAATACGCCGGGCGATGTCCAGGCGCGCCCGGGCCGTCTGGGGAAGCCCGTGCTCATCCAGCGTGAGCCCCACCACGCTGGCGCCGTATTTTTTCACAATTGGCAGGATTCTGGCGAGCACCTCAGGGTCGCCGTTCACCGAGTTGACCGCCGCCTTGCCGTTGTAGACCCGAAGGCCGGCCTCCAGCGCGTCCGGATTGGAAGAATCCAGCTGAAGCGGCAGGGCCACGGCGCTCTGCAATTTTCGGACGACCCGGGGCAGCATATCGACTTCGTCCACGCCGGGGTAGCCGACATTGACGTCCAGGATATCGGCTCCGGCGTCCTCCTGCTGCACCGCCACATCCAGGATATAGTCCAGGTCCTCCTCCAGCAGGGCCTGCTGAAAGCGCTTTTTGCCGGTGGGATTGATGCGCTCTCCGATGACGCGTACTCCGTCCAGCCGGAGGGGCCGGGTGGGGGTGCAGACGAACGCCTTTCCCGCATGGCGCCGGGGAACGGGGTGCTTGTCCGCCAAGGCGGCGCGCAGCCGGCGGATATACTCCGGCGACGTGCCGCAGCAGCCTCCAAAAATGGTCACGCCGGCCTCCAGGCCGGGCAGCAGCGCCGCCGCAAACGCCTCGGGGGCCATGTGGTAATGTCCGTCCACCGGGTCGGGAAGCCCCGCATTGGGCTTGGCGATGACGGGCAGGCGGGTGTGCCGGCACAGCTGACGCAGCAGCGGCAGCAGCTGGTCCGGTCCCAGCGAGCAGTTCAGGCCGATGGCGTCGGCTCCGAGGCCCTCCAGCGTACGCGCCATCGAGGGGATGGTACAGCCGGTGAAGGTCCGCCCTCCCTCGTCAAAGGACATCGTGACAAAGACCGGCAGATCGGTCTGCTCCTTCACGGCCAGCAGGGCGGCCTTGGCCTCATAGAGGTCGGTCATCGTCTCGATCGCGACCAGATCGGCCCCCGCCGCCGCGCCGCAGCGCGCCATTTCCCCAAACAGCGCATAGGCCTCCTCAAAACGGAGGCTTCCCATGGGTTCCAGCAGCTCTCCCAGCGGCCCCATGTCCAGGGCGACCCGGGCCGGCGTTCCAGCAACGGCCTGCTTGGCCAGGGTCACCCCCGCCGTGACGATCTCCTGTACGCTGTGACCGGTGTGAGCCAGCTTACGGCGGTTTGCCCCGAAGGTATTGGCGTAGACCACCTGGCTGCCCGCCAGGGCGTATTCCCGGCTGACCGAAGCGATCCATTCCGGCGCGCTCCGGTTGAGCAGCTCCGGCTGGCCGCCGGGGGGCAGCCCCTTCTGCTGGAGCACGGTGCCCATAGCGCCGTCCAGCAGAAGGATCCCGTTTTTCCAAAATTCAGCTTCCACAGTGGTTTCCTCCCTTGCGCAGCGTACAGCTCTCCCGCATGGAACAATAGGCGCACCCCCGGATGCGGGCGCGCTGGGGCGTGTCGGACAGGCCGATCACCGCCGTCACCGATTTGGCCGGGTTGAGCAGCAGGCTCTCCGTGACCGACAGTCCCAGCCGGCGCCCGGCGTCCAGCGCGGCGCAGACCTGCGGCTGCACCTGCAGCGGCAGGTCCCCATAGCCGGGGCTGAAGCGGTCCGTCCGATAGCGGCCGGGCAGACGCCGCTGCAGCTGCGCTTCCGCCGCGTCGCATCCGGACTCGACCCAGGCGCTGCCGCAGGCGTCCAGAAGGACCGCCCGCGCCATATCTCTGGCCTGCTCGGCGCGCAGCATGGCGTCAAATCCGCTGCCCAGGGTACAGGCCAGCAAAACGGCCTGGTCGCATTGCGCCAGAAGCGTCCCGGCCGTCCGCCCCGGCAAGACGATCCCCGTCCCGGACAGGGAAAGCCTTTCTCCTTCCCGCAGCAGCGGAAACACCCGGTAGACAAACCTGGGCGTGATCCGGGCCGTCAGCTGCGCCGCCACGTCCTCCGCCTGACCGCGCAGCCCGTCCGGTACAGGGCCCCGCACGCCCAAATAGCGCAGGGCTTCCTCCACGTTCAGCACTGCCGCGCGCCTCCCTTCCGTACGCTTTCGGTTGCAAAAAAGCCCGCCTTCGTTCGACGGAAGACGGGCCGATCTTCTGCTTTGCTGTTATTATAACCTGCGCAGCTGCGGTGTGTCAACCAAACCCATCGGCTCAATATGAAATAAAAATAGAAAAAATGGTTGCCCTGCGTTGGTACATTCGATCATTGACTGCGGTGTATACCTGTGCTATCATAAAACCCACAAAATCAATTGGTTTATTTTTGGAAGGAGTGACGACGCCAATGGAACCGGGTGCAGGCGTCCTCATCGCCATGAGCGGCGGGGTGGACAGCTCGGTTGCGGCTTACCTTCTGTTGGAGCAGGGCCGCCATTGCGCAGGGGCAACCATGCGTCTGTATCGCAATGAGGATATCGGCCTTCCGCGCTTCCATTCCTGCTGTGCCCAGCAGGATATAGAAGACGCAGCGGAAGTGGCGTTTCAATTGGATATCTCCCATAGGGTGCTGGATCTTACTGCAGAATTCCGGGAGCAGGTCATCCAGCGGTTTGTCCAAGGTTATGAGCGTGGCGACACCCCGAATCCCTGCATTGACTGCAACCGCTATCTGAAATTTGACCGGCTCCTGCATATCGCACGGCAGGAAGGTCTGGTCTATCTGGCGACCGGCCATTATGCCCGTATCGTTTATGACCGGTCGACCGGCCGGTATCTGCTCAAAAAAGCCGCGGATACGCATAAAGATCAAAGCTACGTGCTCTACAGAATGACGCAGGAACAGCTGGCCCATACACAGTTCCCCCTGGGCGAGCTGCAAAAGGAGCAGGTCCGGGCCCTTGCGGAGCGGCTTGGCTTCGTCAACGCCCGAAAGCATGACAGCCAGGATATCTGCTTTGTGCCGGACGGCGATTATGCGCATTTTTTGGAACAGTACACTGGAATACGGTATCCGGACGGCGACCTTTTGGATCAGGCTGGTCGTACAGTAGGCCGCCATCATGGCGCGGTACGGTATACGCTGGGGCAGCGCCGGGGACTTGGGCTGGCCATGGGCGCGCCGGTCTATGTCTGCGGCAAATGCATGCGGTGCAATACCGTTACCGTCGGGCCCGAATCAGCCCTCTACGCGCGCGGACTCTTGGCGGAAGATATGAACTGGATTATCGACCCGCCGTCCGTGCCGTTCCGGGTCCAGGCAAAGATCCGATACCGTCAGGCGGAGCAATGGGCAACCGTTACCGCGGCATCTGAAACCTGGGCACGGCTGGAGTTTGATACGCCCCAGCGGGCCGTCACTCCGGGGCAGTCGGCGGTTCTGTACCGTGGCGACCTAGTACTGGGCGGCGGGACCATCCGGGAGGCGATTTCCCTGTGATCTACTTGGACTATGCGGCAAATACCCCGGTGGACCCGGCGGTGCTGGAGCGTTTCTGCCAGCTGGAGCATGAATGGGTCGGAAATCCCAACGCCTCTCACCGTGCGGGCCGGGCCGCACGGGCAGAGCTGGCCCGCATTACCGATTCCATTGCCAGCCTGCTGGGGGTACATCCGTCTGAGATCCTGTATACCTCTGGCGCCAGCGAAGCCAACAATACGGCGGTCAAGGGACTTGTACAGGCCGCTGGAACGGCTGGCAGGCATGTGATTTCTACGCCGTTGGAGCACGCATCGATCAACGGTTGCCTGGAATTTCTCCGCACACAAGGCTACACGGTCGATTTGCTGAACCTTCGCAGCGACGGCACCGTTGATCTGGCTCATCTGGACGCCCTGCTCCGGGTCGACACCGTTTTAGTCAGCGTCTGCGCCGTGGACAGCGAGCTTGGTATTCAGCAGCCCATAGAAGCGATCGCGGCGCATCTTCAGAACTATCCGAACTGCCGTTTCCACGTGGATGCCACCCAAGCGGTGGGCCGGACGGACCTGTCCTTTTCCTGTGCGGACACAATGAGTTTTGCCCCCCACAAGTTTTATGGTCTGAATGGAAGCGGTATTCTCCTCAAACGCAGGCGGATACCACTGATGCCGCTGATCCACGGCGGTGGCAGCATGACGGCTTACCGCAGCGGCACGCCGGCTTTGGCACTGGCCGGTGCAGCGGAGGCCGCGCTGCGCCTCGCCCTGGCCGGTCTGCAAGAACGTACCGGTCTCGTCCGCCGCTGGAATACGATCCTACGAAGCGCCCTTTCCGCTTATCCCAACGTACAGATTAACAGTCCGGAAGCGGCGGTTCCTCACATTCTGAATCTCAGCATAGCGGGAGTCAAGGGCACGGCGTTTCAGCGCGCTCTGGATGAACGCGGCTTCTGCGTATCCGTCAAATCGGCGTGCTCGGAAGACGGCGCTCCCTCCCGAGCGGTCTTTGCCCTCAGCGGCGACCGCAAACGTGCGCTCAGCGCTTGGCGGATCAGCCTGAGTCATTTGACCACCGCCCAGGAAATTCAGAGCTTTTTATCCGCCTTTCACGATTGTTATGAGAACCTAGCCGGTTGAGTTCCGCGGGACAGCCTCAGGGGACGGCGCAATACGCCGTCCCCTGAGGCTGTTACCGCTTTCGTGGAATGAGCAGCAATTGACCGTTCGGTGCGTTTTCCTCTGCAAGGGCATTGGCCTGCATGATATCCTGCTGTGTAGTACCGTAAGCCTTGGCCAGATCCCAGAGCCGCTCTCCCGGGCCGACCATGCGCAGTACGATAGAGGGCTGGCCCGAGGTGTCCCGGCGGGCGGTCTCGTCCATGCGGATGGCCGCGACCCCTGCCGTGCGGCGAATCTCCAGGGCCACATATTGGAAGTCCACCGGAAAACGGACCTCGATCCCGCCGGTGGTGGGCGTGGCAAACACGGGGGACGGGCAGGAACACCGCGCCGAGCATACTGCTCCCTCAGGCAGGTCCAACGTGCAGGAAGCCTGGATCGGTCTTGTGACCGAGACCCGGCTTCCCTCCTCCGTCAGGTAGAGCACCGTTACATTGATCTGGCTGCTGAGCGTCAGACGCGCTCCCTCACGGTTTTGAGATACGGCCCCAACACAGACGTAAGCGTCAAAGACTTCCTTGGCCAGCATTCCCGTCTCCAGGATCTCCCGGACGGTCTGCTCCTTTACGCCGCAATCCAACAGGCGCGGCATACTGTAAACCCGTACCTCCGGATGAAGATCGTAGGCAGTGGAGTACACGTCGGTAAGCACTTCCAGAGACCGTTCCTCCCGCACGACTGCCTGCGCCAACAGGCCAAGGGCCACACAGATGGAGCGGCGGTCGCCCGACTCCAGGCTGCATTCAGCGCCGGTCAGCAGCACCTGTACCTGGCAGGTGGACTCCTCTCCTGCGCCGCTGACCTCCATGATCTGAGAGAACGGCAGTTCGTATTCCACGGAGCAGAGCGCGCCCTCCACAGTACGGTAGAGCACCTGAAGCTGGGCCTCGCCCTTGAAAATGAGCTTGCTGCCGATGACCTTGGCCTCGCTGCACCGCAGGGCAACGCGGTGCTTGAGCAGCTCTTCCGCCTCCGGTTTGCTTCCGGGAATCGCCACGTCGTCCGCAAATGTAAAGGGCTTTTCCTGTACGCATGCCACCACGCAGGTATCACAGCGTTCCGCCAGCTGTTCCACCCCGGTCTCCTCCGGGGCCAGCACGCCTGCGCAGATGTTTTCCGTCATGGCGGCATAGGCCTGAACGTGCACTGCGAGATTGACCCGCACCAACACCTTGCGCGGATTGAGACTTCGGGTCTCGGCCATCTCCACCCAGGGGACGGCCACCACGCTGCACTGAGGGCCGACGGCCGCACTGTCCGCCGTACTGGTAAAGGAGAGGGTCGCTTCCACCCGGCGCATCCCCTCCTCCCCGTCCGGCAGATAGAGAATGGCGGCGCGCACTGTGCCGGAGACCTCCACCCTGCCCTCCTGGGCCTCCTTGCTCTTCAGGAAGACTTTCCCCTCGGTATCGCAGATCCGAAGGATATCCGGACAGGCGTCCGGTACGATCATCTCCAGGGTCTCTTCGTGGAAAACGGTGGTATCCAGTACGGCTTCATAGCCGCTCAGTTGGGTCCGGTCAAGTTCCAGCTCCATAGCGTTCCACTCCTTGTACGGGCCCTGCGGCCCTTTTTCATGCTACAGAACTATATGTACAAGGTCGGCCAACTATGTCTGTCCTTTTCTCAGCGCAGTCCAAAAAGGGTCTTCAAAATGCCGCGCAGCGCCTTGGGGGATTTGACCACCACGATCTTCATAGCATAGCCTCCCTGTCATCCCAAAATCGTTTGATCCAGTCCTTGCCCCGACAGCCCAGAACGGCGCCCAGGCCCAGCGTGAACAGGCTGGCCGGATGGAGCAGAACGGCCGCGCCGCCAAGGCAGAGGACCGCGGTATACAGCGTCTTCTTGTTCAACAGCTGCGTCAAAACGGCCGCCTCCCTTCCATAACTGGTCTCATAACCAGTATACGCGGGAGGCGGCCGTTGGTTCCAATGCCGCATTGATTTTTACGCGCCGGACAGCCTGTCCAACCGGACGCTGCGCAGAAGCAGCACACGACCGGAACCGATCACGATCTCCTGCCGCGGTCCTCCGGGCTCGTTGCTGACGGAAAAGGTGTCGCCGCGGGTCAACACGGCGTCTTCAAGGGGATATTTTACGTTCCGAAGCGTCACGCCCGTAATGCTCCGATCCAGCGGGACAAGGGAGAGATACCGGTAAGGCGGTACATTGTCCAGCAAGAGGGCTTCGCTGTCCAGATAGCGCGCCTCATTGTCCTCGTCCACGATCATGGCCCGACCGCCCCGCCGGTCGATCCACTCCAGCAGCGCCAGATTGGATGCGGTATGGTCCAGCCGCCCGCCGGTGCAGCCGCACAGCAGCAGCTCCCGGCAACCCATGGACATGGCCTGCTCCGCGGCGGCCTGCAGATCGGTCTTATCCTTCTCAACGGGCAGGCTGATACAGGGTATCCCCTCCTCCGGAGCGCCGCCGGAATCCCAGTCGCCGATGAGAAAATCCGGCTGCAGGCCGGCGGCCCTGGCATTCCGAACCCCCCCGTCGGCACAGAAGACCGTCCATGCTCCACGCTCGAGATACGGGCGCAAACCGGCAGGATCCCCGCAGGGGGCGGAGCCGAAGATCAGGGCCTGCGTCATTTCAATTCCCATTCGGGCACTTCCTTTGCCTGTTCATACAGCCGGACATAACTGGCATGGCGGCTGGGCGCGATCGCGCCATCCGCCACCGCCTGCAGGACCGCGCAGCCCTTCTCCTTGATATGGGCGCATCCGGTAAAGCGGCAGCGATTCAGGTAGGGCGCAAACTCCCGAAAGGTATATTGCAGCTCCTCCGGCCGCCGCAGCTCCATCCGGTCGGTGTCGAAAGAGGAAAAACCCGGCGTATCCGCTACGATGGCCCCGTTTTTCAGACGAAACAGCTCCACATGGCGGGTGGTATGCCGGCCGCGGCCCAGTTTGTCGGAAACCTGGCCGGTCTGCAGATGGAACCCCGGCTCCAGCGCGTTGAGGATACTGGATTTCCCAACTCCGGAATTCCCCGTGAAGGCAGACACCTTTCCGGCAATCCGTCCGGCCAATTCTGCGATTCCCACCCCGGTTTCAGCGCTCACCCGCAGCGTTGGAAAGCCCGCCTTCTGATAGGTTTCGTAGAGCGCCTGCGCCGTGTCCAGATCGTATTTGTTGATACAGACGACGCATTGGCAGTCCCGCCCCTCCGCGAGTGAGACGACCCGGTCGATGAGAAAGGGGTCGGTAACCGGAACCGCACCGGATGCGATGACCACCAGCTGATCGATGTTGGCGACCGCCGGGCGCTGGAATTCATTCTTCCGGGGCAGGATGCCGTCCAGCACCCCGGCGCCGTCCGCCAGGAGGGTATAATCCACCCGGTCTCCGACCAGAGGATTCAGCTTTTGATGCCGAAATTTACCCCGGGCCCGGCAGGCGACCGGCACGCCGTCCCCGCGGTCCACGTAGTAAAAGCCGCTGAGGGCCTTTAAGATGATCCCCTGCATCTCAGGAACCAAAATCTACCGTGTCCGTCACGGTCAGAACATCATCGATATAGACCTTGACCTCCTGAACACCGTCGCCGAGAATGGGGGCGTTCACCACCATCAGCTGCGTATTGACCACATTCCGGTAGACCTCGGTGTCTCCCACCACGATGACCACCGTCACCGTCTCACGTCCGTCGTCCGGCAAATGCACCGTATAGGTGCGATAGACCGGGCTGACCTGATCCGGCGTGGGGCTGGGACTGGGGGAAGGACCGGGTTCGGTGCCCGGCGTGGGAGTCACGCCCGGCTCCGGCGTGGCCGCCGGATCGGGGCCAAGGCTGACGTGGAACAGGATGGTCGTCCCCTCGTCCACCGAGGTGTTGGGCTGGATGCTCTGATAGCAGATCCGCCCCGCGGCAATTTTCGGATCATAGGCCTCATCCACGGCTCCTACGGTCAGCTTCATGCTTTCGGCCGTATTGCGGGCGGCCTCCTCCGTCATATCCAGGAAGGAGATCACAGAGACCTGTTCCACTTTGGGCCCAAGGCTGACCACCAGGGTAACCTGCTCCACCTGTTCCAAGTCTTCCCCCGCCGCAGGGGTCTGGTCCATGATATAGTCCTTGGTATATTCGTCGGAGTTCTCCTCCACGATGGCAATGCTCTCCTCATCAAAGCCCAGGCCCTTCAAAACACTGATGGCCGAGCGCTTATCCTGATTTTTCAGGTCCGGCATCTTTGTTCCGGCGAGAGGGTCTCCGGTGGGGCCTCCGCTGATGGTAACGGTGATGGTACTTCCTGCGGCGGCGTTCAGGCCGCTGTCCGGAGACTGCGACACGATCTGTCCTGCGGGCAGGTTATTGGCCACGGTTTCCGCTTCCGGCGTGATGATGAATTGGGCCGCCACCACATCTTCCTGCCCTCTGGCATCCTCCACCGTCATGCCGGTCAGATTCGGCACGCGGTAGCCCGGCTCGGTACCGCCATGCAGCATGCCGCTGAATACGGAGACCCACAGGAAGACGCCGATCCCGATCAGAAAGACAATGATCGCGCCAATGGCCAAAAGGACGGGCAGGCGGCTGCCTTCCCGGCGTCCGTCCTCTTCGTCGTAGTCGAAATCGTCGTCCTGGCGGAGGCTCTGGCTCCGCCGGCGCCGGTCGGGAACGGGCTGGCCGGGCCCCTCCTCCCCCGAGCGCCCATGGGCGGGCTGCTGCTTTACGCTGTGCGGCGTATTGGCGCCCAACACCTGCGTGGGCTCGTCTCCGTCCCCTGCCAGCAGGTCCGCCGAGGTATAGTCAAAATTGATGCTGGGATTCTTGCGGAACTCCTCCAGATCGGCCAGCATGGCGTCGGCGGAGATATAGCGCTGGTTCACGTCGGAGGCCATGGCTTTCATGGTGATGGCCTCCAGCGCCTCCGGGATCTCCGGATCGATCTCCCGGGGAGAGAGCGGGATGGAGTTGATATGCTGGATCGCCACGGCTACCGGGGAATCTCCCTCATAGGGCAGGCGGCCGGTAATCATCTCATAAAGCACCACACCTGCGGAATAGAGATCGCTGCGGGCGTCGATATGACTGCCGCGAGCCTGTTCCGGCGAGATATAGTGTACCGACCCCAGCGCCTCCTGGGTCAGCGTGGCCTGGGCGGCCGAGGTGAGGCGTGCAATGCCGAAATCGGCCACTTTCAGGCTGCCGTCCCGCAGGACCATCATATTATGCGGCTTGATATCCCGGTGGATGATACCGCGGCCGTGGGCGTGAGAGAGCGCCTTCATGATCTGGGTAATGAAGTGCAGGGCCTCCCGCCAAGACAGCTTGCCGCCCTTTTTCTGCATGTACTGCTTGAGGGTGATACCGTCGATGAGCTCCATGACGATATAGTCCAGCTCGGAGGAGCGGGACACGTCGTAGACCGCCACGATATTGGGATGGGACAGCATGGCGACGGCCTGGGATTCGTCGTGGAAGCGGCGGCGGAATTCCGCATCCTGGGCCAGTTCCTCTTTGAGGATCTTCACCGCTACCAGACGGTTGAGGCGATGGCAGCGGGCCTTATAGACCACGGCCATGCCGCCCACGCCGATGCGCTCCAGGATCTCATATCGGTTGTCGAGTAATTTCCCTATGTACTGATCCATAGTTCATTACCCCCTTTTACTGGATTTCGAAGAGGACGGCGGTCACATTGTCCGGCGCGCCCCTGGACATCGCAATGTCCAGCAGGCGTTGACAGCAATCCTCCGGCGCGCCCCCATGGAGCGCCTCGTAGAGCATCTCCTGATCGGTTACGATGTTGCTCAGTCCGTCGGAGCAGAGCAGCAGGAAGTCGCCCCCTGCCAGCGCCTGCTCATACAGATCGGCCCGGATGCGCTCCTCAGAGCCCAGGGCCCTTGTAATCAGGTTTTTCCGGGGGTGATTGCGGGCCTCCTCCGGTGTGATGTCGCCCCGCGCCACCATATCCTCCACCACTGAGTGATCCCGGGTGACCCGACGGATCCCCTCTCTGGAGATGTGATAGGCCCGGCTGTCTCCGATGTTCAAAAGATAGGCCGTTTGCTCCACCACCAGCGCTGCCACCATGGTGGTGCCCATCCCCCGGCAGTCCGGGTCGGTGGCCGCCCGATGATAAACGGCGGCATTGGCCTGCTCCGCTGCGCGGGAGAGCACCGCCGCCGGGTTGGCGTCTGCGTCCTCCTGCCAGTTTTGCAGTGCGTCCACGAAGGTCTCCACCGCGACCAGGCTGGCAATATTACCCGCCCTGGCGCCGCCCATGCCGTCGCATACCACGCCTACGGCCAGATGTTCCGAGGGGCTGTCTAAGTAAAAGCCGTCCTGATTCTGTGGTCTGACCGCACCCTTATCGGTGATGCCCCATACACGTATCATATGAACTGCCTCTTTCCCGCGCCTGTATTCCACCCCTGTACCCTGCGCGGCCGGGTGGGGCGTTTCTGTCGTCCATCAAATACCGTCCTGCTCCCGCAGCGCCTTGCGCCGGAGCTGTCCGCAGGAGGCGTCGATCTCCCCGCCCAGCTTCCGCCGGACAGTGGCCGTCACCCCCTGCGCCTCCAAACGTCTCTGGAATTCCGCCACCCGGCGGCTGGGTTTGAGCGGACTTTCTTCCACGTCGTTGAGCGGGATCAGGTTCACGTGGCTGCCCGTCCCCTTCAGATACCGGGCCAGCAGGTCGGCCTGCCAGTCGGCGTCGTTCACGCCGTCAATCATGGCGTACTCGTAGGAGATGCGCCGCCCGGTACGTTCGAAATAGCGGCGGCAGGTCTCCAGAAGCTTCTCCACGCCCACGCTCCGGTTCACCGGCATCAGCCGGGAACGGGTCTCATCATCCGGCGCGTGGAGTGAGACCGACAAGGTCAATTGTAACCGATGTTCCGCCAGCTTGTCAATTTTTTCAGTCAGTCCGCAGGTAGACAGAGAAATATGCCGCATCCCGATCCTGAGTCCCTCCGGGCTGTTCACCAGCTCCAAAAAGCGCAGTACCTTGTCGAAATTGTCCAGCGGCTCCCCGATGCCCATAAGCACGATATTGCTGATGGGCGCACTGGAATCCAGCTGGGTGAAAAGCACCTGATCCAGCATCTCCGCCGGCGACAGGTCTCTCACCTTGCCCCCCAGAGTAGAGGCGCAGAACGCGCACCCCATCCGGCAGCCCACCTGGGAAGAGATGCACACAGTATTCCCATGATGATAACGCATCAAAACCGTTTCAATGCAATTGCCGTCCCACAGCCGCCAGAGGTATTTCACGGTGCCGTCCTTGGGATCCACCTGCTTCCGTTCTACCGCAGGTGCATAGAGCCTGCAGCGCCTGGCCAGCTTTTCCCGCAGCGTCTTGGAAAGGTTGGTCATCTCATCGAACGACCGCGCGCCCCGGTGGAGCCACTGAAAGACCTGCTTGGCCCGGAAGGCCGGCTCCCCGATCTCCCGGAAAAAGTCGGTCATCTCGCCCAGATTCATGGATTTGATGTCGGTCATGCTCTCTCCTCTCCGCCCGGTCCGGCCGGCGGCTCCAGTCCATATTTTGGGGCTACCCGCGCCATCTGCTCCGGAGTGACCGGCCCGCGGGGCGGCGCAGACCGCCAGGGTCCGCCGTCATAGGGTGCGCGGCCCGGCTCCAGCGGAAATTCGGTCCGGAAGTCGTCGGTCTGCACCCAGATCTGGGCAAAGTACCAGCCGTGGGACTGCTCATACGCCAGATTCTCCGGAAGGGCGGCAATCAGCTGCTGAAACTCGGGTCTGTCCAGCAGCTTGGGGTGGTACACCCGCTCCCGCCACAGCTCCACGCCCAGCTCCGGGAAGTCATAGGTATCGGCCAGCTCAGAATCCACACAGTCACACACGAGACCGGACTCCCTTGACAGGGCGGCGACCACATCCTCCGCGTGGGTGCGGGTCAGCTCCAAGCCCCGATACAGAATCCGGATGTCCTCATCAGCGTTCAGGCCGATGCGGGACAGCCGCCCATCCCTATACTCCAGATAAAAGGATTGGGGGGCCTGCGGCAGGCCCAGCCTGCGGCAGGTTTCCTCCGCCTCCTCCTCCGTCATGCCCAGGCGGAATGGGCCGAAGCCCTCCCGGGGACGGATCTCATAGGCCGCCCGCAGCCGGCGCAGCTTGGCGAAGAAAAAGCCGTCGGTGTTGTGCCGGTGGGGCCAGCAGGTGAGCATACCTGTGTCCGTGCCCTCGAAGGGACCGGGCACCTGGAAGCCCTCCAATGTAAAGTTTGGATGCCTGTCAAGAAACGCCCGCACCACGTCCTCATTCTCCCGCTCCAGCAGGGTGCAGGTGGCGTAGAGGAGCACGCCGCCCGGACAGATGCAGCCGTGGCGGTCCAGGCTGCCCGGCCTGACATACCGGGCCACATTGTCCAGAATGGCGGCCTGCACCTTTGGCAGGTTCTCCAGGGGCTCAGGGGCCTTGTAGCGGATGTCCGGCTTTTTGCGGATAATACC
The DNA here is from genome assembly GCF_024462255.1 of Flavonifractor sp. DFI.6.63. Classification (NCBI taxonomy): domain Bacteria; kingdom Bacillati; phylum Bacillota; class Clostridia; order Eubacteriales; family Oscillospiraceae; genus Flavonifractor; species Flavonifractor sp. DFI.6.63. Next base: position 68,900 of record NZ_JANGBE010000006.1, read on the forward strand.
CAGCCCTGAACAGGGCACATCCGCGATCACCAGATCAAACTTGTCAAGGAATTCTTCCTTACAGCACTTCCCGTCCAATACCTGGGTCTGAATGCAGTCCAGACCCAGGCGCTCCGCCCCAGCCTGGATCAACGCCTGCTTGTGGGGGTGGATATCACAGGCGAGGATGCTTCCATGATTCTTCATGGCGATGGCGGCCGCAAAGGATTTCCCGCCGGGAGCGGCGCAGGCGTCCAGCACCTTCATCCCGGGTTCCGGTCCCGCGGCCAGCACCGCCAGCCGGGCGGCAGGGTCCTGAATGTAAAAAAAGCCCTGCCGGAACGACTCCAGCCGCTCCAGGCTGCCGGTATCCGACAGCTCCAGACAGTCGGGCAGCCAGGGATGGGGTGCAACGCCGACCCCTTCGTCCCGCAGCCGTTCTGCCGCCGCCGCTGTCGATGCCTTGCCGGTGTTCACCTGGGCCATGGTCGGAGGCTGGGCGTTGTCGGCAGCCATCAGCGCCTGTGCCTCCTCCCTGCCCAGCCGTCGGACAAATTCGTCTGCCAGCCACTGAGGATGACTATACTGTACGGCGGCATCCGGGGGCGGGGGCAAGGATTCTTTTTGACGGACGAGGCCGCGCAGTACGCCGTTGACCAGTCCGGCCGAGCGCGGGTTTTTCGCGTACTTACGGGCCAAATTCACCGATTCGTTCACCGCTGCGCGGTCGGGGACCCGGTCCAAAAACAGGATCTGATAGGCCCCCAGCCGCAGACACTCCAGTACCCGCTCTTCCAGCTTCCTCAGCGGAAGGCGGGACAGGCCCGAAAGGTAAAAATCCAGCAGGATCCGGTTTTGCAGTACGCCGAAGCACAGCCGGGTAGCCAGCGCCGCGTCCCGACTGTCCATACCCGAATCCCGGAGCGCTCTTTTTAAAAATCCATCCGACCACGCCCCCTGCCGCGCACAGGCGGACAGCGCGAGCAGCGCGACCTTTCTGGCGTTTCCCACGTCAGTCCCTCCGGCGTCCGCCGAAGGCCAGCAGGAAGCGCAGCAGCTGTGCCAGGGATACCAGCAGGGCGGCCACATAGGTCATGGCGGCGGCAGAGAGTACTTTTTTCGCGCCCTGCAGCTCCCCATCCCCCAGCAGATTGCCGCTCTCCAGTGTGGCGATGGCCCTGCGCGAGGCGTTGAACTCCACTGGAAGGGTGACCAACTGGCCCAGCACCGCCACTCCGAACAGAATGACGCCGATGCCGAACAAGGGCTCGGAATACAAAACCAGTCCAATGAGGATGAACAGGATAGACAGCTGGGAGCCGATATTGCACAGCGGGATCAGCGCGGAACGTACCTTGATGGGGCCGTATCCCTCGGCGTATTGTACCGCATGGCCCGCTTCATGGGCGGCTACCCCGACGGCCGCTACCGAATTGGCGCTGTAAACGGAGTCGGACAGGCGGATCACGTTGGCGCGGGGATCGTAGTGATCGGTCAGATTGCCCCGCACGCGTTCTATGGCCACGTCGTATACGCCGTGGGCACGAAGCACCGCCTCCGCCGCCTGTGCTCCGGTCAGTCCCCGGGATGCGGGCAGACGGGAATAGCGGCGAAACGTAGCGGATACCCGGATCTGGGCCACCAGGGCGATCAGCATGGCCGGGATCAGGATCATCCAGTAATAGGGATCATAGTAGTAAAAAAACGGCATAACAGCATCCTCTTACATGATTTGTCCGCCGGCGAGGTAACCCAGCAGCGTAACGGCAAACAGTACCGCCCCGCCTGCGGCAAGGGCAATGGAAGCCCCCCTGTGCCGCTGGGTCAGTACGGCGGCGAACAGGAAAAAGGGCACGGCACAGGACAGATAGCGTCCGGCGCTCAGCAGCCAGGAGAGGGAATAGTCCAGCACCAGGGTCGCAAAGGCATACAGGGTATACATGCTGCGGCAGCGGCGGTTGACCGCCAGCAAGACCCCGAAAAACACTGGAAAGAGGACCAGCGTGGGCACCCAGAGCTGGAGCCGGATGGTCTCGTCATAGTAAGATACGGCGTTTTGCAGCACGTACCAAAGGGTTTCTGAAATCCAGCAGAAGCTCTGGCTCCAGTGCTTCTGCATCTCGGTAAAGCCAAAGGGGGTTCCGGTGACAGACCAGTTCAGTCCCAGGTAGGCCAGTGTGCCCAGCAGGGGCAGCAGCAGCGCCGGAAGCGTCCGGAAGATCCGTTTCCAGTCAAAGCGTCCCAAGCTCTGTACCAACTCGGCGCCCGCCGCCAGAATGAGCAGCACCCCGTGCATCCGCGTCAGGGCTGCCAGCGCCCCCCACACACCTGCCGGGAGCCAGTGATGGCGGCGAATGTGCCAGAGCGCCGCCGCCGTGGTCAGCAGAAACAGGCTCTCCGTCATCACGCCTCCAAAAAAGAAGGCGTAGGGGAACACCGACAAAAATACCAGCGTCCACCGGGCGGCGGAGCGCCCGTATTCCCAGGCCGCCAGCCGGTACAGATACACACAGCCGCCGCCAAAGCACAGGAAAGAGACCAGAAGTCCCGCCGCCATAGTATTCCCGATCACCCGGGCGGCCAACCGCACAAGCCATACATACAGTGGAAAAAACACGACGAACAGGTGCTGGCCGTTCTCAACATACCCCTCATAACCCAGCTCTGCCAGGTTCACATAGTGCCAGGCGTCCCATTTTTTCCACAGATCCAGCGCCCAGGATGAGCCGCCTCCTCCTCCCAGCAGCCGGCCGGCCAGAAGGGCCGCGGCCAGAAAGATCAGGATACGAAACAGCAGCGCCGTGCCGAACACGGCGGCACACTCCCGCGGAGCGACCAACACGCCGCGCTCCGCCGGCACATCCGTCCTCAGAGGAACCGGCGCGCCGCAGTCGCCCAGCCAGCGGAGCAGAAGCAGCAGGCCCGTCAGTGCCACCAGGGCGGAGATCAGAACGCTCCAGAGCAGGTGCACGGCCTACCCCAGGGTCAGCGGATGGCCCCGCAAATAATCCGCAGCCTTCATGCGCTTGCCCCCGTCGGCCTGGAGCTCGTCGATGCGCAGCACCGTGCCGCCGCCGCAGGCCAGTTTGATCCCATCCTTTCCCGCTGCCAGAACGGTGCCGGGCGCTTCCGCCGTGCGCTCCTCCAAGACCGCAGTGGAAAACACCTTACACCGGGTGCCGCCCAAAAAGGTTGCTGCGGCGGGCCATGGGATCAGCCCCCGGACCTGATTGTGGAGCGTCTGGGCCGTGTGGGTAAAGTCCATGGGGGAAAGCTCCCTGGTCAGCATCGGGGCAAAGGTGGCCTGGGCCGCGTCCTGCGGCGTGCGTCTGGCAGTGCCGTCCGCAATGGAGTCCAGCACTTGCACCAGCAGCGCGCCGCCCAGTTTTGCCAGGCGGCCATACAGCTCCTGGGCATTTTCGTCGGGACCAATGGGGGTAACCGCCTGGTCGATCACATCTCCCGCATCCAGTTCAGATGCCATATGCATGATGGTCACGCCGGTCTCGCGCTCTCCATTGAGCACCGCCCAATGGATGGGCGCCGCGCCCCGGTACTTGGGCAGCAGCGACGAGTGCACGTTGATGCAGCCCCCAGCCGGAGCGGACAGGATCTCGTCCGGCAGGATGCGGCCATAGGCCGCTACCACGATCAGCTCCGGGGCCAGGCCGCGGATGAGCTCCAGCGCCGTACCGTCCCGCAGCTTGACCGGCTGGTACACCGGGATGTCATACGCTTGGGCACACGCCTTCACAGGGGTGGGCTGCAGCTTCATTCCCCTGTTTTTGGGTTTATCCGGCTGGGTGAACACGCCGCATACCTCGTGTCCGGCCGTCACCAGCGCCTCCAGAGCGGGCACGGCAAATTCCGGCGTGCCCATGAACAGGATTCTCATTTCTGCTCCTTCTCCGCCTGCTCCTCCAGCAGTTGATCCAGCTCTTCGGTCGTATAGAGCCGGGGGGCGTGCTCGGTAAACAGGCGGCCGTCCAGGTGTTCAATCTCATGACAGAAGCAGCGGGCTACCATGTCCGCTCCCTCCGCCTCAAATAGCATCCCATTGCGGTCCTGCGCCCGCACCCGGACCGTTTTGGGGCGCTTGACGACGCCCCAGCGCCCCGGCACGGAAAGACAGCCTTCAAAGCCCTCCTGCTCTCCCGCCTGGTCAATGATTTCGGGGTTAACAAGCTCCAGCATGTTGTCCTGGTCGTCCACCACGATGACCGCCCGGCGAAGGATGCCCACCTGGGGCGCCGCCAGGCCCGCGCCATTGGCGTCGGCCAGGGTCTCCTTCAGGTCGTCCAGCAGGTCCCAGAGCCTCTGGTCAAAACGGGTGACCGGGCGGCAGACCTTGTGCAGGGCCGGATCCCTATCCTCTAAAATTGTTCTCAGAGCCATATTGCTTCCTCCTAATCCAATGGGTCCACATCCGCAGAGACGGACACGCCCTTGTTTTCCTTGTCCTTCTGGGCGCAGCGCACCAAGTGAGCTACCATGGCCCGTACGGCGCGGGTATTCCGGCAGGCCAGGGTCAGCCGGTAGCGGTAACGGTCGTTGACTTTGGCCACGCTGGCCGGAGCGGGGCCAAGCACCTGGGCTTCCAGCGCCCGAAATTCCGGGCGCTCCAGCCAATCCTCCAGCGAACGGCGCAGGCGCATACAGGTCTTCAGCACAGCGCTCTCTGACAGGCCGGAGGCCGTGACCACAAACAAATCGCGGAAGGGCGGGCAACCCCTCAGACGGCGCAGGACGATCTCCTGTTCATAAAACCGGTCGTAATCCTGCCGCGCGGCACAGAGGATCACATCGTTTTCCGGCGTATAGGTCTGGACGATGGCCCGCCCCTTTTTGTTCCCCCGGCCCGCCCGGCCTACCACCTGGGTCAGCAGGGAAAAGGTCCGCTCCCCCGCCCGGTAATCGTCCACATACAGGGACAGATCCGCCGACACTACGCCTACCAGCGTTACATTTTCAAAATCGAGCCCCTTCGCCACCATCTGCGTACCCACCAGGATGGGGATCTTCTCTTTTTCGAAGCGTGAGAGCAGCTTTTCGTGGGATTGGGTGGCGGAGACGGTATCCGTATCCATCCGCAATACCGTTATGCCGGGAAAGGCCGCTTCCAGTTCCTCCTGGACCTTCTGGGTGCCGGCGCCGATAAAATTCAGCGTGCCGCCGCATGCCGGACAGGCCGCCGGCAGGCGCTCTGAATGGCCGCAATAATGGCACATCAACCGTCCATTGGCGGAGTGATACGTCAGATGCACCGAACAGCGGGGACAGGTGGGCACCGCTCCGCACTCCCCGCAGGAGACCATGCGGCTTGCCCCCCGACGGTTGAGAAAAAGGATGCTCTGCTCCCCCGCCCTGAGGTTCTCCTCCAGGGCCTGCCGGAGGGGCAGGCTCAGAGAAGTCCCGTTTCCGGCGCGCAGTTCCTCCTTCATGTCCGCGATAAAAACAGCGGGGAGGGCCTGTTCATTATAGCGCCGGGAGAGGGTGAAGCAATGATAAACGCCGGCCCTGGCCAGATACATACTCTCTACCGACGGGGTGGCCGAACCCAGCACCAGCAGCGCGCCGCTCTGGGTACAGCGGTATTTTGCCACGTCCCGCGCATGATATTTGGGAACATTCTCCGACTTGTAGGTCGCTTCCTGCTCTTCATCCAGAATCACCAGGCCCAGATCCTTCAGGGGCGCGAAGACTGCGGAGCGGGTACCGATGGCCACCCGGGCTTTTCCGGTACGCAGACGCTTCCATTCGTCGTAGCGCTCCCCCGCCCGCAAAGACGAGTGGAGTACCGCGACCGCATCTCCGAACTGTGCGGTGAAACTGCGCAGCAATTGGGGGGTCAGGGCAATTTCGGGCACCAGTACGATCGCGGTACGGCCCCGGTCCAGGACCTGCCGGATGAGGCGAATATAGACCTGGGTCTTTCCGCTGCCGGTGACCCCATACAGCAGGGCGGCGGCAGGCTTGCCGGCGGCGGCCAGGGCGGATAGTCCTTCAAAGGCCGCCTGCTGCTGTTCATTCAGTTCCGGCGGCGGAGCGCTTTCCACCTCCGGCACGCGCACGCGGCGGAATACTTCCCGCCGCTCCAAACGGACCAGGCCGCTTTTGGTCAGGGAGCGCAGCGTGGCGCTGGAGGCGCCCGTAAAATAACACAGCTCCTTGGAAGACGCGCTGCCAAGGGCCGCGAGCAGCTCTACCACCGCATAGCGCAGCGGGGCGGAGCGGCGCTTCGGCGTCACTTGGGCCATGGCCTCCTCCGCCGGGACGGCCAGCACGGCCACCTGTTCCGTCTTGTCCCCCACGCCCCGCTCGGCGCTGGTCTCCAGCTGCAGAACGCCATGGTCGGTCAGCTGCCGCAGGGCCGGGTTGGGGTCCTTGGTCCCAAATGCTTCCCGGATCTGCCGCTGCTCGGCGCTGCCGCCGGAGGCAAAGACCAGCTCCAGGATACGCCTGGCATGCTCCGACTTCCCGGCGGAAGCATAGGCCGTCTCCCGGTCGATCCCCGGAGCCACGGCATAACGATCCTGAAGAGAAAAATACAGCCCGGCCGGCAGCATGGCACGCGCAGCGTCATAGACCGTACAGAACCAGCGCTCCCGCATCCAGAGCGCCAGCTGGAGCGCCTCGGCATCCAATACCGGCTCCTCGTCCAGCAGCGTCAGGATCGTCTTGCGTTTGGGGTCCGGAGGCCGTCCGTCCTCGCATGCCAACACGATCCCCTCTGTGCGGCGGTTGCCCGCGCCGAAGGGAACGACCACCCGCATACCGGGGCGCAGCGTATCCGCCAACTCCCGAGGCACTTGATAATCGTAGGGCCTGTCGATGGCGTAGGTAGCGGCGCTGAGCGCGAGCTTGGCCACCGCAACGGTATCCATCCAATCCCCCCTTTACCCCGGAAAAGGCAAGCGGCAGGCCATCCATGGCCCGGACGCTTGCCTCTCACACGGTCCTACTCGTCCTGCTGCAGCTCCACCTGGCCTTCGGCCACCTGATGGATGGCCAGGGTCACGGGCTTTTCGTCCAGCGGGATACCGGCATCCTCAGCGGCGCTGGCGATCTGGCGCGCCCGCTGAGCCACAACGTTGACCAGCATATACCGGCTGGGGACCTGCTCCAGCAGCTTATTCATGGGAGGTTCGAGCATCATAACGGATCAGACTCCTTCTACAAGATTCATACGATTTTTGGTGCGGCACCCCTCTGCCGTCAGGATGGCGATGATCTCGGCCGCCGCCGCCGACACCTTGTCGTTGACCACCAGATAATCATAGTTGGGGATCTCCCGATACTCCTCCCGTGCCTTCTGGAGCCGGCCCCGGATCACATCCTCCTGATCAGTGGCCCTTCGGTGGAGGCGGCGGGAGAGCTCCTCGAACGAGGGCGGGACGATAAAAATAAAGACCGCGTCGGGACATTTGGCCCGAACCTTTGCCGCCCCCTGGACTTCGATATCCAGAAGCACGTCGATACCGGCGTCCAGCTTTTCCCGGATCAACCGCAGCGAGGTCCCGTAATAATTATGGACATATTCGGCATATTCCAAAAGCTCGTCGCCATCGATCATGGCTTCGAACCGTTCCCGGGTGACGAAATGATAATGGACGCCGTCCGCCTCTCCCACCCGCGGGGCGCGTGTGGTAAACGATACCGAAAAATAGATGTTCTCACGTTCGCTCAGAAGCTCCGCGATCACAGTGCTTTTTCCCACGCCGGAAGGGCCGGACAACACAATGAGCTGGCCCCTGGTCCGTTTCTTCGGCGTCATGCCTCCGCCTCCTCGCCCGCGCCCTCGGATTCCTTGCCGCCCAGGCGGCCGGCCACTGTTTCCGGCTGAAGCGCAGAGAGGACGATGTGGTCGCTGTCCATGATGAGCACTGCCCGGGTACGCCGTCCATACGTGGCGTCAATGAGCACGCCCCGGTCCCGTGCCTCCTGCACCATACGCTTGATGGGCGCCGACTCAGGGCTGACAATGGCAATGAGCCGCCCGGCCGAGACCATATTGCCAAAACCGATATTGATGAGTTTCATCTCTTGCGCACCGCCTTACTCGAGATTCTGGATCTGTTCCCGGATCTTTTCGATCTCAGCTTTGATATCCACGACGTAACCGGCGGTCTCGATATCGTTGCATTTGGAACCGATGGTATTGGCCTCCCGGTTGAACTCCTGGATCAAAAAGTCCAGCTTACGGCCTACCGCGCCGCCCTCCGAGAGCATATGGCGCAGCTGGGACAGGTGGCTGTGCAGACGCACCAGTTCCTCGTCCACCGCTACCTTGTCAGCGTAAATGGCCGCCTCGGTCAGGATGCGGGACTCGTCCAGCTGGGTGTTCTGGAGCACCTCGGACATCTTGCTCCACAGCCGTGCGCGATAGTCGGCCACAATGCCGGGCGCCCGGTCGGCCACCTGTTTTGTGAGCCCCTCGATGGTCGCGGCCCGGTCCAGCACATCCCGGCACAACCGCTCCCCTTCCCGCTCCCGCATGGCGTCGAAGTCCGTCAGAGCCAGCTTCAGCACCGTGCATAGGTCGGCGGAGACGGCCTCCAGATCCTCCTGGGTCTTCTCCACCAGGAAGACATCCTGAAAGCGGGAGAGCAGGGACACCGAGATATCGTCCTTCAAACCGTAGTCGTCCCGCAGCTGGCACAAGGCGGCATAATAGCCGTCGGCCATGGGCTTGTTGACGGAGATGGCCACATCCCCACGCTCCGAGGGGCCGATGGTCACGAACACATCCACCTTGCCCCGGGAAATATGCTGTTGTACCGTCGCCTTGATGGCATCCTCCGCGAATACATAGATGCGCGGCAGTTTTACCGTACAGTCCAGATAGCGGTTATTGACCGAGCGCAGTTCCACGGTGATGGTCCGTCCGCGCAGTACGGCCTCTCCCCTGCCGTAGCCCGTCATACTCTTTACCAAGGGGTATGCCTCCCTTTTTCCTTTGTAGGTGCGTCTTTAAAATCGAACTAATAAAGAATTATATCAAATTATCCAGCCTTTCGCAACACCTTGTCGATCCGCCCGGCATAGAAGGCGATCAGCTTGGAACATCCGACATCATAGATTACAAAGGCCGCGTTGCCCGCAAGGTATACCATCCCTATCTGATGCAGCGCGCCAGGCAGGAAGGGCAGCAGCACCGCGCGCAGGCTGAACCAAAACAGCGTGAGCACGGCGTTGAAAACCCCCAGCTTGCATACCCACTCCAGAATGATCCGGCGCAGGCGCTCAATCAGGCTCTTCAGAATGGGCCACAGGCCGAAAAAAAGCAGATACAGCAGAGCGTTGGCCTTATCCGGCAGAAGCAGCAGGCCCAACAGGCCCGTGGCGCCATAGCACAAAAAGCCGGCGCTCAGTCCACCGGAGACCACCGCCGCTGCCACCAGCAGGCCCGCAACGGCCACCACTCCCATCTGTCCGGTCGGCACAAGCGCAGATGCGTACAAAAATACCAGGGAGAGGGCGCTCAGCACACCCACCAAGGCCGCCCGGCCCGCGCTCTTCCCCGCTCCACTCCGCGCCATAACGTCAATTCCCGCAGCCGCCGCACAGGCAGTTGGCGCACATGCAGGCGGTGCAGCAATCGCAGGTATCCATCCCCCCTGCGCCATAGCCGTAAGGGCGGTAAGCCTGCCCCCCCTGGCGCATCATCACCATGGCCTGACGGTACTCCGCGTTGGACGGATCCATATTGCAGGCCATCTGAAAGTGTTGGGTCGCCTCGTCCAGCCAGCCCTTCCGGTAGGCGATGGAGCCGGTGAGAAAATGCCACTCCGCATCCTGACCGGGCGCGGAGCGCAGCAATTGCTCCGCCCGGCCGATATCGCCCAGGTTGATGCACTGGCGGACCTGGCTGTACAGGGAACCGGAGGCGGAATCGGAGTACTGACGCTGCTGCTGATAGCCGCCCTGATACTGGTAGGAACCCTGGCTCTGGTAGCCGCCGGAAGCGGAGCCTCCGCCGCTGCGCATTTTGGTAATGGTGTCGTAGGCCTGGTTGATCTCCTTCATCTTTTCTTCCGCCAGGTCGGCCAGGGGGTTGTTCTGATAGTTGTCCGGATGGTATTTCCGGGCCAGCTCGCGATAGGCGCGCTTGATTGCATCGTCGCTGGCGTCGGGTTTGACCCCAAGTACGCTGTAAGGATCGCTCATTCGTCTGTTCTCCTAGAATTTCTCTTTTTCACGGCCTTCCAACGGCCGGTAAACACCAGTTCCTCCACCAGGGGCAGTCCAAGGTACAGGATATTTTCCAGCACCCCCTGCCAGCGGCCCGGCTCCAGCAGGGCATAGGCGGAGCGGGCCAGGTTCAGGGAGTGGCGCAGGGTGGTACGCAGATAGGCCGCGTCCTCCGCACTGCGATCCGGAAAACGTGCCGAGACCGGGTTGTACGCCCCTGTGCGCCCGTCCTCCTCCAGATCGTCCCAGGCATCCACCAGGTAGATCCAGCGCCCCAGGTGATATAAAAGCTGTTCCATCGCCCGGTCACGGTCGGCCTCTCCGCTGGGAGGCGCGGCAGAGCGCAGGATTCGGGCAAAGGTGTCCGCCGTGCGGTCCAGCGAGGCGGAACGCCCCCTCTCCAGCGCCTGCAGCTCCTCCAGGCACTCCCGCACCGTCCGGTCGTACTCCGGGCGGAGGGCGGCGGCCCGCCGGTAAGCGGGGCGGAACAGAAGACTGAGCAGCCGCGCCAGCTGCCGCTCCCAAAAGCGCCCGTCCGCCACGGTATCCCGCAGCTTCCAGTAGCTCAGGATCGTACCCGCGTCGGCGGCGGCGCCGCCCCCGTCCAGGCACAGGCAATCCTTCTTGCGGCACCAGAGCCGGGCCGGGCAGCGCCGCCGCACCGGCCGGGGCCGTCCTGTCTCCCGGTCCAAGAGCATTGCAAGAAACGTAAAATCATAGTTCAGGAACATTCGGGCCCAAAAACCGTGGCGCGTCCCCAGGGCCTGGCACAGGCCGCAGTAGAGCGCGTCGTAGTCCCGCTGCTCGCGGACCTTCAGTTCCTCCCGATTGGGCCGGACGTAGCCGAACATCAGGCGGCAGGCTCGATCGCAGTGATCCGGAAGGAGATGCCGCGGCGTTTTCGCACATGCCGGTCCAGTAAAATGGCCAATACCACGCCGGCGGCAAAACCGATGCCGCCGCAGGCCGCGCTGACACCCTCGGTCATCCCCAGTGCTGCGGTCAGAAAGTAGCCCAGAAAGAAGAGCGCAAAGGGCGCCAGATACACCAGGGCGGCCGCTTTCAGGACCCCGCCCGTAGAGGATTCCACCGTGACCCGGTCGCCCGGCATGGCCCGGACCGGATTTTCCGCGACGACAGCCACCGTGGAACTGACCATCAGCTCGCTGCATCCGCCGCCGCATTTGGAACAGTCGTGGCCGCAGGCCGACTGGCGCTTCACCGCTACCTCGGCCCGGCCGTCTTCCAACAATTTTGTAACTTTGGCTGTTTGAACCATGGTAACCTCCATGCGCACGCCTGGCGCTTAAACCGGTATGGGGCCTGCTGCGCAGGCATCTCCTGCGCTCGCTGCACAGCGGCGGGAAGCGGGGCGAAACTGGCTGCGTGACGCTCTGCGCACATCCACGCGCGGCTATTGGGTAATGGAGACTACGATGTTGTAATCTCCGACCACGCCGACCTCGCTGCTTCCGTCCAGATAAACCTTCACGGGAACGGTCTGGCTGCCCGCGGTACGGTCGGACAGGTCCGCCACGATCCGCAGCTGAGAGGCCAGCACAGCATCCACTGCCTCCTGCGCGCCCCGGATCTGAATACTGCAGGTCTGGGTAATGGCCTCGGCGGCATATCCCTCCGGGACATTGATCAACTCGATCTTGTTGGCCTCCAGCACTTTGGTGCTCAGGCCCTTGATCGCTACGGTGACCGTAACCTCCGTAACGCCGCTTACATTCGTCAGTTCCGGCGAAAGCTGTACAGGGAAGGTAACGTCTTCCGAGGTAAAGACCTGATACAAATCCACGCTGCCTACCGTCAGCTCGCTGAGCCCCTCCAGATCATCCTCGCTGCCGGCCACCACAATGGAATCCACCGGTTTAAAGGTGACCTCCACCTGGCTGTCCACATCAGTGACGCCTCCTCCGGGGACCAGATCCACCGTTAGGGGGATCTCCTTGAGCTTATAGACCGGAAGCGTGACCAGAATCGTGCTCTCCTCGGTCACCAGCTGTGAAGCGTCCTCTTCCTCCAGAGGGCTGCCGTTCCGGTCGATGAAGACGAACGGCATCTCCTGACGGTAGGTTTCCGTCATTCCCTCCTGGGAAACGGTCACCTGGGCATAATCGATCTGCTCCACCAGCTCTTCCCTGCCCCGTACCGTTACGGTCTGCGGCGCCAGGGAAAATTCTCCCTGCTGATAATCTTCGGCCACATTGCCGGTCAGGACGGCACGCACCGGCACCTCTTTCTCGGTCCAGCGCGAGATGGTCAGGGCGATCTTTTCCGGGCGCTTTCCGCGCTCCTCGATCACCTCGCCATAGACCGACAACGGGTAGGTGATCTTGTAGTCCAGACTGACCTCGCCCGGCTCGTTAATATTGGACACATCCACCGTAATGGTAATATTTTCGTTGTCCAGACGGTTGAACACATTGCGTTTGGCCTGCAGATCCAGTGTGATCGTCTGGTCCGCGCCCTCGGAGACCATCAGTCCCCGCTCTTCCAGCTTTTCCAGTCCGGCGACGGTCACCTTGATCCCACGGACGGGGGCGGCCACGCTGGGGTTGGCCTCCTTCCCCACATAGAGCCAGAGGACGAAGGCCAAAAGCAGGGAGACGACGATATAAAACCACTTACTGTCTGTGATCTTTTTCCACATCGTTCTTCTCCCCCTTCCTGGAACGCAGCAGATTGGAAAGCTTGAATTTCGGTTCCTCTTCCTGCTCCTGCTCCGGCAGCAGCTCGTTGCGCAGCAGGCGCTCCAGGGTATCCGGAGACAAGTGGCGCTTGAGCATACCGCCCACCGCCACCGAGATGGAGCCGGTCTCCTCAGAGACGACGGCGACCACCGCGTCGGTCTGTTCGCTTGCGCCGATCCCCGCCCGATGGCGCATGCCAAGATCCCGGGACAGATTTACGTTGCCCGACATGGGGAGCATACAGCCCGCCCCAGCGATACGGCCGGAACGGACAATAACCGCTCCGTCGTGGAGCGGCGCTTTGTTCCAGAAGATGTTTTTCAAAAGCTCCGCGTTCACCGTGCAGTCCAGGGCGGTACCGGTCTTGATGGCGTCATCCAGCATATTCTTCCGCTCAAAGACCATCAGCGCACCGGTCTTGCTCCGGGACAGGGACGTATAGGCCTCTACCGTTTGCGTGATGGCGCTGTCCAGTTCGTTGCGCTCTTCCCGCTGGGCAAAGACCTTTCCCAGACTGCTGCGCCCCACCTGTTCCAAAAAGCGGCGGATTTCCGGCTGGAACAGGATAACCAGGGCCAGAACGCCCCATTCCACCACCTTGCTCAGCAGAAAGTTGACCGTATACAGGCGCAGGAAGCTGGAGACCCAAAGAGCCGCCACCAGCAGCAGGATGCCCTTGGCCACCCCGCCGGAACTGGTGCGGCGGATCAGCAGGATGACCTTATAGATCACAAAGGCCATGATGAGCATATCGATGACGTCGGCGACGCCGATGGGCCATATCATGCTTTTGACATCATCAAAGAGTTTTATGATCGTGTCCATTTCCCACGTCCCCCGGTTCCCATACGCTTGACGCCGACTGCGCCTCTTTCCCTAATTTAGTTATTATACTGTATTCCCAATCGCTTGGCAAGCACGGGAAGATTAATTTTCCGTGAACGCAATCATAACCACCGGCCGTGCCGGTGGTTTGCACGGGCCCCCTTGGGGCATGTCCCGGGCAGAGCCTATAGGCTCATCGAAAGGTCTGCCAATCGCGCAGATTTCCCGGGCTTGCCCCTAAAGGGGCCTATTTACTTGCCTTCTTTTACCGGCTTACCCGTAAACGGGTCGATGTACTCTGAAATACTCATTTGGTCCGATGTGATATCTTCCTGAAGCTGATTTCGGATATACTGCTCGATCGTGCGCCGATTTCGCCCTACCGTGCTCACATAATATCCCCTGCACCAAAAGTGCCGGTTCCCATATTTATACTTCATATTAGCGTATTTTTCATATATCATGAGACTGCTCTTCCACTTTAGATATCCCATGCTTTGCGCTATACTGTATTTGGGCGGAATACTGACGAGCATGTGGATATGATCTTTGCACGCTTCTGCTTCTATGATCTCCACTCCCTTATACTCACACAATTTCCGTAGCATTTGCACGATATCCTGTTTGATCTTCCCGTATATCACCTGTCTTCTATATTTGGGGGCAAAGACGATATGATATTTACATTCCCACTTCGTGTGTGCTAAACTTGATACATCAAGTTTCATCCGGACTTGATTCCTCCTTTGGTTTTTTGTGGCGGTTGGCAGACCTCTGCTATTATACCAAAGGAGGATTTTTTCCTGGCATAGCTAAAGCTTTTTGGAACCACCGGCACAGCCGGTGGTTTTCTCTTTACAAACAGGCCGGAGCGGCCGATTGGCCGCTCCGGCTTTCTTATTTGTCATGGACCTGGTTAACGCATTTACGAGGCGGCGCTCTCCTCCATTTCCTCCATGGAGAACTCATAGTCCTTGCCGGGGAGGGCCGCATTGAGGACGATGCCGAAAATGGCGGCGCAGGCCAGTCCGGACAGATTCACGTAGGGGCCCAATTGCAGGCCGCCGATACTGTTGATGCCCAGTCCGGAAACCAGTATAATGGCCGAGATCATCAGGTTGCGCTGTTTGGTCAGGTCCACATGGTTCTCCACCATATTGCGCACGCCGATGGCCGAGATCATGCCGTACAGGATGAAGGACGCGCCGCCGATGACGGCCGCAGGCATAGCTCCGATGATGTTTTCAAAGAAGGGGATGAAGGAAAGGATGATTGCGATAAGGGCCGCGATTTCGATGACGAAAGGATCGTACACCTTGGACAGTGCCAGTACGCCGGTGTTCTCACCATAGGTGGTGTTGGCCGGACCGCCTACCAGCCCGGCTAAGGAAGTGGCCACGCCGTCGCCGATCAGGGTTCGGTGCAGGCCAGGGTTGGCCAGGAAGTTGCGGTGGCAGGTCGCGCCGATAGCGGAGATATCGCCGATGTGCTCCATCATGGTGGCCAGAGCAATGGGCGCCATGGTCAAAATCGCGCCCACCTCAAATTTTGCAAGGGTAAAATTGGGGATAGCAACAATTTGCTCGGGCATAGAAAAGTTGACCTGTCCAGTAATCGCTCCGATGGCATAGCCGCCCACCACGCCCAAAAGGATGGGAATGATGCCGATCATGCCCTTACCGAACACCGCGCAGCCGATGATGATGGCCATAGTGATGACGCCTAGCCACCAGCACTGCTGTACGTTACCAATTGCCGAGGGCGCAAGGATCAGGCCGATCAGGATGATGATGGGGCCGGTGACCACCGGCGGGAAGAGCCGCATGACCCGCTTGATGCCAAAGGCTGTGATACAACCAGAGAGCACCAAATAGATCAGACCGGCAATGACGATGCCACCGCAGGCGTAAGGCAGGCGGCTGGGATCAAAGCCGGGTTCGCCGGCCATACCGCCGCAGACCACACCGAAGCCGCCCAGAAATGCGAAAGAAGAACCGAGGAATGCGGGTACCTTGCGTCCGGTAACGAAATGAAACAGCAGCGTACCTGCTCCCGCACACAGAAGCGTGACGGAAATGCTCAGACCGGTCAGGATGGGAACGAGGACCGTCGCGCCGAACATGGCGAACATGTGCTGGAAACCAAGGACGATGGTACGGGGCCAGCCGAGCTGCTCCCTTGCATGGTAAATCCCTTTGCTGTAGTCGATGTTTCTAGCCACTGAAATACCTCCCTCCAAACGGTTGCCTTCTTCTTGCCTTCAATTCTGGTGTTTGCCGCAGCTCCGGGGCTACCTCCTTCCTTGCCTGCGCAGCTGCAAGACCGTTTTTCAGCCCTTCTCGTTTTCCTGCTGCTCTCGCAACGCTTTCAGTACATCGTCCGGTGTGATGGGCATACGGCGGAACCGAACGCCGATGGCCTGATAGACCGCGTTGGCGATGGCAGGCGCTCCCGGGACCATCAAGGGCTCGCCCACACCCCGGGCGCCGTAGGGGCCGGTGGGCTCCGGATGCTCCACATACTTGACCACCAGCTCCGGCACGTCGTCCGCCGTTGGGATCTTATAGTCCACAAAGCTCTTGTTGAGTACCTTTCCGTCTTTGAGCTTGAGCTCTTCGAACAGAGCGGTGCCCAGAGACTGTACCATCGCGCCCTCCGACTGGCAGGTATAGGTCAGCGGATTGATAACCTTGCCCGCGTCGAAGCAGGAGACCATTTTGAGGACCTTGATATGGCCGGTCTGTGTGTCCACCTCTACCTCGGCCCCGTTGCAGCCGATGGTCCAGAAGGCCGCCGGATGGGAACCCATGCCGGTATCGTGGTCCACATTCAGGTTGTTTTCCAGCGTAAAGCAGCCCACGCCGATCGCGGGTCCGCCTACACCGGAACCGTCCGGGAAGCTGAGGCCCAAGGCAAAGTCGCTCAGCGGCACTTTCCGGTCGGGGTAGAGTTTATGCGCCACAAAACCGTCACGGAACTCCAGGTCCCGCTTGTAGGCCCCCAGCTTGATCTGGGCCAGATCCAGGATCTTGTTCTTCAGATCCTCGCAGGCCAGCTTGATCGCGTTGCCTGCGCAGTAGGTGGTGCGGCTGGCCACGGTCTGCCACTCATAGGGCGTGTGGTCGGTATCTCCAAACCGGCAGGAAATGAGCGCTGGGTCCACGTCCAGAGTCTCGGCGGCGATCTGGGTCAGGGCCGTCTCGGAGCCCTGACCGATCTCCTGCCCACTGGTCATCAGGATAAAGGTTCCGTCCTCGTTCATGCGGATGATGGCAGAGCTGCCTGCGTTGGTGGGCTGCGAGGGGGATTTCCAGCCCGCGGCCACGCCCTTCCCGCGCTTTCTGGTGGGGGACGGGTCCACCGGCTTTTTGTCATACTCGATGTCTTCCAGCACCTGCTCCAGGCAGTCATGGAAGCCGGAGACCTCCATCACCTCTCCGGTTCCGGTAACGCCGCCGGGGCGCAGGCCGTTGATGCGCCGCACCTGAGCCGGGTCCATCCCGATCTTCAGGGCTACCTCGTCGATATTCTGCTCGATGGCGAAATGGATCTCGCACATGCCGAAGCCGCGATAGGGGCCGCCCACGGGATGGTTGGTATAGACGCAGTAGCTGTCGGTCCAGACGTTTGGGATGTCGTAGGGCCCCGCAGAGGCCCAGCCGCCTGCCTTGGTAATGTTAACGCCGTACTCGGTGTACGCTCCTCCGTCCCATACAAACTCGTTCTTGACGGCCTGGATCTTTCCGTCCCGGTTGATCCCGGTCTTGATCCTGCAGTGCAGGCCCTGGCGGACATAGGAATTCTCGAACTCATCCTCCCGGGAGTAGTTCAGCTTCACCGGCCGGCCGCGGTTGCGCCGGGCCAACGGTATGATGATGCCCTCCAGAGTCGTGCCCGCTTTGGCGCCGAAGCCGCCCCCCACATAGGGCGAGATGACCCGCAGCTTGTTCAGCGGAATGTCAAAGGCGGCGGACAGGGCCTGGCGCACTGCGTAGGGGGACTGGATAGACCCCCAGACGGTAACCTTTCCGTCCAGATCGTACTGCGCCACGGCGCAGTGGGGCTCCAGCGGCACATGCTGCACGTGGGGGATGTAATAGGTATTCTCCGTAACGACGTCGCACGCCTCGAAGGCCTTGTCGACGTCCCCCTTGCGCAGCTTATAATGGTGAGAGATGTTGGTGTGGGGCACCGGATGGAAGATCGGGGCCACCTTGTAGGTATGCAGGTCCGGATGGATCAGCGGCGCGTCCGGCTTCATGCCCTCCACGGCGTTGGTAACGGCGGGCAGCTGCTCATACTCCACCTCGATCAGCTCCACGGCTTCGTCGGCGATCTCCGGGGTCTCGGCCGCCACGGCCGCCACGGCTTCCCCCCGGTATTTGGCCGTTCCAACCGCCAGGAAATTCTTATCCTCCAGATAGAGCCCGCAGCGCTTGGTGTAGCAGTCCCCGGTGATGACGCTGCGCACGCCGGGCAGGGCCTCGGCCTTCGACGTATCGATCCGCAGGATCCTGGCATGGGGATAGGGAGAGCGCTTCACCTGAGCGTAGAGCATGCGGGGCATGATGATATCGTCCACATACTGAGCCTGTCCGGTGACCTTTTTGATCGCGTCTACGCGCTGCAAGCTTTCGCCTACCGCCCTCATGCCGGGTCACCTCCTCCATTTGCCGCCCGCTCGATGGCTTCCACGATGCGGGCATAGCCAGTGCAGCGGCAGAGATTGCCGCTGATGGCGTCAATGATCTCCTCCCGGGTGGGGTGAGGCGTTTCCTCCAGCAGAGCGGTGGCCGACATGACGAAGCCCGGGGTGCAGAACCCGCATTGCAGAGCCGCCAGATCCACAAAGGATTGCTGGATGGGCGTCAGTTCCCCATCCTTCGCAAGTCCCTCTATGGTGGTGATGTGCATCCCATCCAGCTCGGGAGCCAGCACCAGGCAGGCGTTGACGGGCTTTCCGTCCACGATGACGGTACACGCCCCGCACTCGCCTGCGCCGCAGCCTTCCTTGGTGCCGGTGAGGGCCAGCTCCTCCCGGAGCACCCGCAGCAGGGTCTTGTTTGCCTCTACGTAGAGTTCCACCGGCTCCTCGTTGACAAAGAAATTGACGCGGTATTTCATGCGGCACACCCCCTCACATCAACGCGCGCAGACTGCGCTCCAACACCACGCCCGCGACCTCCAGCCGGTATTCCTGGGAAGCGCGCACGTCGCTGATGGGCGAGATCTCGCTGCGGGCCAGTTCCACCGCCCGGGTGATGCGCTCTTCCGTCAGAGGCTGGGCATCGAGCAGCGCCTCGGTCTGCCTCAGGCGGATGGGCGTCGGCGCCACAGACCCGTAGGCCACGCGCCAGCCTTCCCCCGTTTTGAGCACGGTGGCGCAAAGGGTGGACAGATCCACTTCCCGGCGGCGTGAAATCTTGGTGAACACCCCGTTTGCACCGGGGATGGCAGGTACCCGGACGGCGGTGACGATCTCCCCGGGACGCAGACTGGTCTTGCGCACGAAGACGAAGAACTCGTCCAGCGGGATCTCCCGTTCTCCCTCGCGACTGACCGCCACGACGCTGGCCCCATAGGCCAGCAGCGGCGTCGCGGTATCCGCCAGAGGGGAGGCGTTAATGAGGTTGCCGGCGCAGGTGGCCCGATTGCGCACCTGCTTGGAACCCACGCTCAGCGCCGCCTTGGCCAGAGTCGGGTAGTGGGTGCAGACCAGCGCCTCGTTCCCCAGCTCGTTCATCGTGACACAGGCCCCTATAGTGAGGCCGTGCTCCGGATCATAGGCGATCCCTCTCAGCCCGGGGATCCGTTTGATATCAATGACCGCCTTGGGCGCGATGAGCTTTTCGCGCAGCTGGATGACCACGTCTGTGCCGCCGTTGAGCAGCTTGCCCTCCGCTTCAAACCGGTCCAGCAGATCAAACGCCTCCTCCAGGGCAGCAGGGGCGTAATATTCAAATGCTTTCATCCCATTCCCTCCTTTCGCAGGGATACGGGCCGTTCCTGCGCCGGTCCGGCGAACGCCCTGCGCGCTCCGAAACTCAGCCGTTGGGCCACCAGGCCGCTCAGCCGGGTCCGATCGCCCAGATAGAGCGCCAGATCCTTCCACGCTCCGTCCGAAAGCGGAGCCGCCGGGTCCGCACAGACCTGCAGGAACAGCTTGTGGAGCAGGAACAACGAGTTGTAATAGTCGAAATAGTGCTTTTTCAGATGAGCGCTTTGCCCAATGGACTGAAACAGCGCCCGCAGCGTTTCGTCCAGCTGCGCGTCATAACGAGCCATCTCCCCGCTTCCGCCCAGCAGGAACGCATTCCGTACCGCCTCCGGCTGTTCCTCCATCGGCAGGAGCCGGCGCAGGCCGGAGGCGTCGGTCATGACGCGCGGCAGAAAATCCTCTCTCCCCGCGGCGTAATCCCTGGCCTCCAGAAACAGCAGCCCGAAACGGTCCCCCATCGCATGGGTGGAGCGGTTTTTCCAGAAATAGACCAGGCAGAGCGCGGCGATGACCAGAGCCATCATCCCATAGGCCAGCAGCTGCGGCATCTTCTCCTCCCTTTCCGCTGTACATCCCGGACCGATCCCCAACCAGGGGCAGTTCCGCGCGGAACTGCCCCTGGCAGCGGTACATCACACGTCTTCGAAGCCGTCGAAGGCCACGATGCGGGAGATGCAGCTTTCCCCGTCCACCAGCTTCCACGGGAAGCAGCCGATGATCACGCGTTTGTTGGACAGCTGCTCGATCTCGCCGCCCAGGCACTCGGCATGGATCGCCTCGTAGGGCTTGCAGAACAGCTCGATATGCATGGCCTGATAACGGTCCGGCCAGGGATATACCTCGTTGAGCGCCTTGCCGTAGCGCTCCCGGAAGACCTTGTCGCACTTCTCGGCCTCCATGGGCTCCCAGTCGCGGATCTTGGTGTTCATGGGGTGGTCGGCGGAGCCGCAGTCCACGCCGATCCAGCGGATCTTCTTGTCGCGCACCCACTGAATAAAGTCCAGGGAGGGCCCCGGGTGGCGGAGCATATAGCGCCGCTCGTCGGCGGTGGGAGAATCCCATCCATAGATGTGATAGCCCGTGTTGATGATGAGGATGTCGCCCTCCTTCACTTCGACCCGCTTCTCGATGTCCTCAGGGGTGTAGATGCCCCAGTCCTCGGCCTGGTCGGACAGGTCCACCACCACGCCGGGAGCGCACAGTTTGGTCAGCTCCAGAGAGGCCATGTCCCGTCCGGCGGTGTCAAAATGCAGCGGGCCGTCCAGATGGGTGCCCACGTGGTTGGAATGGGTCAGCAGCTGGCCGTTGGCGCCGTTGGGGGCCAGACGCTTGAAGAATTTCATCTGCAGCGGTTCGTAAGTAGGCCAAGGGGGCGTGTTGATCCCGATGGGGATGCTCAGATCATACATTTTGATGTCGGACCATTTGCTCATAACGAAACCTCCTATCGTCTTGCCGGTACTGTTTCCTGCGTACTATTCGCACCAGGCCTGCGCGCAGGCCTCAATGGCCTTGCGGAAGCACTCCGCCGGCGGGTGCACCAATCCCGCGCCCACCTGTCCCACGCCGTAGTCCTTGTGGGCGATGCCGGTGTTGATGATGGGCCGGATGCCGGTCTCCACGACCTTCAGAAGGTCGATACCGGTGGCGCTGCCCCGGAAATCCAGGGAGGGGATCTTGTAGGCGCTGCCCTCCCCCACCGTGATCTCATACATCTGGGTGGAGTAGTTGATGGCGTCCTGCACCTGGCCGCCCACAAACTGGACGATGGCCGGGGCCGCCGCCATGCAGAAGCCGCCGATCCCCGCCGTCTCGGTGATGCAGCTGTCCCCCAGATCCGGATTGGCGTCCGCATCGTCAAATCCGGGGAAGTACAGCCCCTTGACCATCTCCGCCGGAGCGGTGAACCACGCTTCCGGCCCAAGGCCCGCGATGCGGATACCGAAGTCGGTCCCGTTGCGGCACATGGTGGCCACCACAGTGGAGCAGGGCACGTCAAAGACCGGGTCCATGGTGCACTTGCAGGCGGGCATCGACAGGTTCAGGAACGTGTGGTCATTGTTGTTCAGGAAGGCCAGCGCCTCCATCTGCCGCTCTCTGGGGAAATCCGTGCCCAGCACGTCCGGAAGGATCGCTCGGAGAAACAGGGATGTGCCCGCCTTGTTGCGGTTATGGGCCTCGTCCCCCATCTGGAGCGCTTGGGCGATCATGACCTTCATATCAACTTCGCCATGGCGCTCCAGCGCCGCCTTCAGTACGGGATAGTACTCGTCCCGCATGCGCCTGAGCCGGTCGAAGACCTCTTGGTCGCAG
Source organism: Flavonifractor sp. DFI.6.63 (assembly GCF_024462255.1). Taxonomy (NCBI): domain Bacteria; kingdom Bacillati; phylum Bacillota; class Clostridia; order Eubacteriales; family Oscillospiraceae; genus Flavonifractor; species Flavonifractor sp. DFI.6.63. The sequence goes on from NZ_JANGBE010000006.1 coordinate 90,905, forward strand.
GCGCCGAAGCGCAGGACCTTGCCCAGGCCCTCGTTCATCGTGCAGTAGGCGTGGTTGCCGAAGGTCTTGTTCACGAGATGCCACACCGGCATGGAATAGGTCACCACGCCCGCCATAGGCCCTACGGCGCTGTGGTGGTGGCAGGGAGCGAAGGTGATCCTTCCGCTGGCGGCCAGGGCCTCCGCTTCCTCCAGGTCCTTGGCCAGCCCCTCGTAGATCAGGCCGCCCATCACCGCACCCCGGACGGGACCGCACATACGCTGCCAGGTGACCGGAGGCCCGGCGTGGAGGATGGTGGTCGGGGTCATACCGGGGATCGCCTCCCCGGCGGTGGACATCCCCACCAGCACCGGCTGGGCCGCCAGAATGCGCCGCAGCGCCTCCTGGTTGGCCGCGGCGACCGTCTCGCTCAGCGGCGCCTGGCGCAGTTTGCGCAGGCAGGCGGCGATCTTCTTGTCCCCGCCGGCAACCGGCTTCCAGTCTACGTGGACGGCGCTTTTGCCCTGTTTGATCAAGTCCTGGTAAAAAGACTCGATTCCGAAATTCACCACTGAAAGCTTGCGTTCAAACAACTGGTTGACTTTGCTCATCTCTTCCTCCCCCCTCTACAGATGCGCCAGGATGCGCTGGGTGAAGCGAGTGGCCTGGGCATTGGAGGGCAGAACGATGGCGCCCGCGTTGGCCAGCTTCATCCGGGAGCCGGACAGGCTCTGGGGGTCTGCTTCCGTACCGCAGACCGAGGCCACTACCGCCAGATAACGCCCCTCCTGGGCCGCCAGCGCCTTGGCGCTGCGGATGGCCTCAGACAAATCCTGCGCCGGGTCCTCATGAGAGCCGTAACCGATGACGCAGTCCACCAGTACCACCGCCGCCGCCGGGTCCGCCGCCTCCGTGACCACGCGTTCCGCCCGCAGGGAGGGATCGATCATGGGGTGCGGCCGTCCCACGGTAAACGCATCGTCCCCGAAGTCCAGGAAGGTGTGCTCCCGGCTTTCGCCGCCGCGGGCGTCCGCCAGCCGGTCCTCCGGCTTCAGCGGGATATTGGAGTAAATATGGCCCAGCGAGGCGATCATCAGCTTCATCGCCTCATCACAGAGCGTACCGCCGGTGTAAAGGCCCCGGACATACTTCTGGCCCGGCGCCATTTTGGCCGCCTCGGCCGCCGCCAGCTCTTCCGCTTTCAGCTGGCCCATGGCAAAGCCGGTGAAGTCTTCCGGCGTCTCGTCCCGGGCCAGCGCGGCGGCTTTGTGGGCCGCGTCTTCCAGGGAGACGGCGGCGTACAGGCCCCGTCTTTCGATCTCCGAGGCTTCGCCGCCGATAAAGCATACCACGGTGGGCTTGCCGCCCGCCGCCGCCTGATCCAGGATCTTTGCGGCGATCTCCGGCGCGGGGGGCTTGGAGACCAGCGTGATCACCTTTGTCTTCGGATCGTGGATCAGCGCATCCAGTCCAAGCCTCATCATGATGCCGCCGATTTCCTGCTTCAGGTCCCGCCCGCCGGTGCCCAGCAGCTGCGAAATGCCGCAGCCCAGCTGATCGATGATGCAGGAGACCTCCTGCGCGCCGGTACCCGAAGCGCACACCATACCGATGTCGCCGCTCTTTACCACATTGGCGAAGGCAAGGGGCGTGTTGTTGACGATGGCGGTACCGCAGTCGGGACCCATGACCAGCAGCTCCCGGGATGCGGCAAACTCCTTGAGGTCCTTTTCCTCTTCCATGGTCACGTTGTCGGAGAAGAGCATCACGTTGATCTCGTGCTCCAGGCAGCTGCGCGCCACCTCGTAGGCGTACTTGCCGGGCACCGAGATGACCGCCATGTTCAGCCCGCTCTCCAGCTTGAGCGCACCCTCCAGGGTGGGCGGAAAGTAATCCGTCTTGCGTTTGTCGGCCTTTTTGTTGAGCAGCTCATCCACCTTTGCCACTACGGCGCTGAAAGCGTCTTCGCTCTCACAGCTGGCCGCCACGAAAAAGTCGTTGGCGGTGACCGCGTCGAAGCCCTCCCCCGCCAGGCCGATATTTGCCGCGATCTCGCGGTTCAGATCCGTCCCCATGCCCACCAGCGCCTCGGTGACGCCGGGCAGCTTTTTCACATCCTTGGAGATGATCATCAGGGTGACGGAATCGTAATACGCGTTTTTCCGTACCTCTAGCTTAATCAATGCGTATCCCTCCAATGGCACAGGCATCCAGGACGCCAAAATAGATTCCGGTGAGGAAATCATAGCCGGAACTGCTGCCGAAGCTGGCCACCCGCAGCAGCCAGGTATGCAGCGCCCGGCGCTCACCGCCCCGGCGCAGGCAGCCGATCAGGCCGAGCGCGTCCTCCGAAAAATGCCCCTCCCCCGCCCGCAGGAGCAGGGCTGCGCTGATATCGTTGGTGCCCCGGGCCGCAGCGGCAGCGATTGCCTCCGCCATACCGGCCCACGCGCCTCCAGACGGCAGCAGCGCCAGATAGCCGCAGATCAGATCGTCCGATGAGGGGGTCAGCCCCGGCCCGCACCCCGCCATCCGGCGGGCCGCCCGGGCGGCGGTCTCGGTCTCCCCCGCCCGCACCGCCCGGCGCAGCGTCTCCAACCGGGGCGCCAGCAACCCGGCATAGAGGCCGTCGCTCCGCCCCAGGGCCAGCCGGGCCAGGCCTTCCTCCGGCGCCGCCGCCAAAAACTGCCGGACCATCCGTGCTCCCTCCGCGCCAGGCGCCGGTCCGGGCGTCAGATGCAGGTCCACCGCGCGGCTGGCTCCGAAGGACACCGCAACCGCCCCATCCACGGCGATCCCCCTGGAGCCGAGCGACAGCACGCCCGGCTCCAGGACCGTGTAATCCATCTCCTCTTCCAATCGGACCGCATAGGGCTGCAGGCATTTGCGCGGCGAAAGCAGGGTGACCAGGCCCAGCGGGGTATCCAGGTTGGCCGCCTCCCGAAAACGAGAGTGGAGCCGCGCAGGAAAGCACTGTCCCTCCAGGGCTGTCCGCAGCGCCGCACAGATCCGCTCTGCCTGTACTGTAGTCACGTCCTCAGGGTTTCTGGAAGATAAAGCCGTAATAGTCCTTCCCGACGCCCTCCTTGACGACCCCCACGGTGGAAATCAGGTCCATGCCGATCTCCGGACGCTCGTCAAAGCCGAGCTGACCGGTGGCGGTGACGCCGTTGTCGAACTGCACGATGCCGAAATTGAGCCATGCCTTCATGTACCCCTCCGGCAGGTTGAACACCCGGGTCCAGGTCAATAGCTTACAGTGGCCCTCCAAAGGCTCCTGCGTGAAGGAGCGGCCGTCGCATTCGGGATTCTGGCACACGGCATAGCGCGGATGATGCAGCTTGCCGCACTTGTCGCACCGATACGCATACATTTCTTGCATTCCGGTCCCCTCCTTTACTTCGTTGTGACGATGGTGGCGACGACGTTGTTGCCGAAGCCGCCGAAGTTGACCGCAAGGCCGGTCCTGGCGCCCTCGACCTGGCGTCCCTCGGCCTCGCCCCGGACCTGACGGACCAGCTCCACCACCTGGGACACGCCGGTGGCGCCCAGCGGATGGCCCTTGGCCTTCAGGCCGCCGGAGGTATTGATCGGGATCCTCCCGCCGATCTCGGTCTCGCCCCGGCGGACCGCCAGGTGGGCCTCGCCCTTGGGAAACAGTCCGCACTCCTCGCTCTCGGCCAGTTCCAGGATGAGGAAGGCGTCGTGCAGCTCCGCGCAGTCGATGTCCTCGGGTCCCATCCCCGCCATCTGATAGGCGCGCTCGGCGGCGGTGCGCACCGCCAGCAGCTCGGTGGGATCGGCGCGGTCTGCCACATAGTGGGTGTCGGTGGCGGAGGCGATGCCGGCGATGCGGGCAAAGGTCTTATGACCGAAGCCCAGCTCCTCCTGCTTATCCTTGGCCACCAGCAGCACGGCGGCGGCGCCGTCGGAGACGGGGCACATATCGAACTGGCGCAGGGGATCGGCCACCATGGGGCTGGTGGCGTCTACGTACCGGGGGTCGCTGATGCGCTCCAGCTTTACCTTACGCTGGATATGGGCGCAGGGGTTATGGGTGGCGTTGTCGTGATTTTTCACCGAGATGCGGGCGAGATCCTCGCTGGTCTCGCCGTACTTCTCAAAGCGCAGGCGGGTGAACATGCCTGCGAAGGAGGGCAGGGTCAGCCCGTAGGGGTACTCGCCCGTGGGGTGGAGCATGGTGGCCACGAAATCGGTGGCCTCCCAGCCGGATACCACCCGCATCTGCTCGCCGCCGACCACCAGCACGCAGTCGCACACGCCGGAGGCGATGGCCATATACCCCAGCTTGATGGCAGAGGCCCCCGAGGCCGGACCGTTCTCAATGCACTCGGCCATGGCGGGCCGGATATTCAGGGTGTCCACCAGGGCGGAGGCCGAGCCGCTGATCCGGTTGAGCATCCCGGCGCCCATGGAGGCCACGAATACCTGGTCGATCACGTTGTCCTTGCCGGTCTTGGCGCCGGCATCGTCCATGGCCTGGAGGGCGGCCTGAGTGATCAGCTCCAGAAACGTGCCCTCCCACTTGCCGAATTTTGTGTGGCCTACGCCGACGATTCCTACCTGCCGCATAACAGGCACCATCCTTTCACATCGCGTCGGTCAAACGCTGATTTTCGCAGGCTTACGCAGAATCTTATTGGCCTCGATCACATCCTCGAAGGCGGGCCGGATACCGGTGCACTTGGCGCCCTTGTGCTTCTCCCACAGCTGTTTGGTCAGCACATAGGTGGGCACGCCGCCCAGTTCATGGGGGCACTCGGGACGGGACTCCAGTTCATACTCGATCATCCAGCGCTTGAAGCCGTTGGGGCTCTCCGCCACGATCCAGACCTCGTCCTGATCCATCACGTCCAGGTGATACTCCATCTTGGCCGCGAACAGGTGCGCGCCGACCCGGGCTCCCCGCTTCAGCGTGATGGTGTGGTAGCTCATGCCGATCTTGTCGTTGACCAGGCGCCCGTTGACGATGCCGGCGATCTCGCCGTCCACCGCGCCTACGAACACATACTCATCCTGCACCCGGTAGCGCAGCATGCCCAGCAGCTCCGCATAGATGCGGGAGGCGACGATGTCATAAAAATCCTTGGGCTGTTTCATCAGCGGCTCAATGGTCTCCATCAGCAGAGGGATCTCATCCCAGGTGGCCTCCCGCACCAGCATGTCTTCTCCGCTGGTCAGAGGGATCACCTTTGCCTCATAAGGTTTGAGCCCGATCGTGGGGGGACGCAGCTGAGCTTCCATTTTGTCGATGATCGCCATGCTTATTCCTCCTTTTATTTATTCGATGTGACATTGCCGCATTCTTTGCTATAATCCGCGGATCTCTTGTCTACATTACACATTATATCTTTTGGCCTTCTTATTTTATATGTTGACTATCGACAAACATTCTTATATACTATTGTCGAGATGATTTTCCCATTAAATGTAATATAATGTTAATTATCAACAGGAGGTGTCCTAATGGAACGCAGCAGTATTTCGCTTTCTTATTACCCCTGCCTTTCCGAACTGCTCACGCTGCCCGTTTTCCGGGGCAGCCGCCTGCTGGGCTGTCAAACCGGGCTGGAGCGGGTCGTGACCGGCGTCAACCTGAGCGACACGCCGGAATACTACAAGTGGCTCTGTGCCGGAGAGCTGATGGTCACCACCTGCTACTCCATTCATGACGATCCCGCCGCCCTGGCCCAGTTTATCCCTACCCTGGCCGCCGGCGGGATGTCCGGCCTCTGCGTCAAGCCCGGGCAGTATCTGGGCCAGGTGCCCCAGACGATGGTGAATCAGGCCGAGATGCTGGGCCTGCCTCTGGTGGCTCTGCCGGAGGACGTGCGCTTCTCCGATATCACCAAGGCGGTTTCCGACGAACTGCTTCGCCGGCAGACCGCTCTGCTCCACAGCACCATCACCGTCAATGAAATGCTCACCCGCACCATCGTCGAGGGGGCGGGACTGGAGGAAATCGCCCGGATGGTCACAGATTTGACGGGCTGCAGCGTACTCATCCTGGACTGCATCAACGACCGGCGCGCCCTTTCTCTTACGGAGGCCGACGCAGTCCGGTTCGCCGGGCTGGCCTGGGACGCCCAATCCAGCGCCATTATTGCCGGAGCGCGGATGTATGTGCTGGAGGTGGGCGGACACTCCTTCGGATTTTTGTACATATACGACATGGAGCATCCCATCGAGGAGCAAAATGCGGATATCCTCTCCCGCGTGCTCCAGACCATCCCGCTGGAGATCGCCCGGGAGCGTGCTGTGCGGGAGAGCGGCGATCAGTTGTTCGACGACTTCATCCTCCACCTTCTCTCGGACCGTATTACCAACGAAGCCCGCGAGTTGACCCGCGCCAAAAGCTATGGCATGGATCTTGCGGAAAATCATCTGATCGTCCGTGCCCGCCTGACGGAATCGCAGGGCGCCGGAAATCCGTACGCCGGCGTGTTCCAGCGCACCCTGCTGGCGAATGAGGTCCACTCCACGCTGACCAACCTGGGCTTGTCCGTCCGCCGGGTACGCAGCGGAGAGGAACACCTGCTCATCCTCAGCAGCCCGCTGGACGATCACGGCTTTTCCGCTCTGGCAAGCCGCTTTCCGCCCCTCGTGGAGCAGATGAACCGAGGATACGACGCGCTGAACATCACCGCCGGATGCGGACGCCCCCATACCGGCGTGGCCGGTCTGATTCAGAGCGACCAGGAAGCGCGCGTGGCGCTCCGGGCTTCTGCCGCCAAGGGCGGGGGCCTCACCTGCCTCGATGATCTTGGATTGCTGCGGCTGATCTATGCCAGCGACCCGGATCAGGAGGTGCATGATTACATCCAGGAGACGCTGGGCAGGCTGCTGAGCGCCGGCCCGCCCCGCAGTACGGAACTGATGAACACACTGGAGAGCTACTTCCGGAACTTCGGCAATCTGCGCCGCATGTCGGAAGAGCTTTACACCCATTACAACACCGTGGTCTACCGGCTTAAGAGCATCCAGGAGATCACCGGGCTGGACCTGCACGTGCCCAGCGACCGCTTCCGTCTGGAGCTGACCCTCTATCTCTACGAAAACGGCTGGTATCATCAGACAACGTGAAAAAGATCGTAAGAGAGGCCCGGGAGACCCTAAGCGGGGTCTCCCGGGCCTCTCTTACGCGCCCCTGCGCAGCGCGGCGACCTCGCGGACGAACTGGTCTACCTCTCTGCGGGTGCTGAAGCTGGAAAAGCTGGCCCGAATGGTCCCGGTTTCAAAGGTCCCGGCCGACTGGTGGGCCAGCGGGGCGCAGTGCAGCCCGGCGCGGACCGCCACGCCGCGGGCGCCCAGGGCGTCCCCTACCGCCTCACAGTCCATTCCGTCCAGCTGAAAGGAGAGCACGCCCGCCTGCCGGACCCTGTCGGCGGCGGTATACACCATCACGCCCGGTATCTCCGACAGCCCGCGGGCGGCCAGGCAGGTCATGGCCCGTTCGTGTGCCAGAATGCTCCCGGTCCCCCGCTCCTTCACATAGCGCAGGCCCTCCAGCAGCCCGGCCACGCCGGGAATATTATGAGTACCGGCCTCCAGACGGTCCGGCAGAAAATCCGGCATCTCCTGGCAGGCGGAAGCGCTGCCGGTCCCGCCCTCCAGCAGGGGCCGCGTCTGGGCGGCGCACAGGAGCAGCCCGGTGCCCTGAGGCCCGTAGAGTCCCTTATGCCCGGGCATGGCGATGAAGGCCGCACCCAGTTCCGCAAGGGACACCGGCAGGCAGCCTGCGGATTGAGATGCGTCCAGAATCAAGGGAATCCCCCCTGCCCGGCACAGAGCCGCCATACGCTCCACCGGCAGGATATAACCAAAAACGTTGGAGACATGGTTGCAGATCACACAGGATACGCCCTTGAGCTGGCTGCGGAAGGACTCCATCAATTCCCCCGGCTCGAACAGCGGGCCGGACGCCACGCGTATGTCTGCTCCCAGTGCATGCAGCGGCCGGGTGACGGCATTGTGCTCATAACCGGAGATAAGCACGGTATCGCCCGGCTTGACCAGGGATTTGATGGCAATATTGAGGGCGTGGGTCGCATTGAAGGTGAAGACCACCTGCTCCGGTCCCTCTACCTGAAAAAGCTCCGCAGCGGCCTGCCGGCAGGCGAAGGCCGTGTCCGCCGCCAGCATGGCGGGCGCGTGCCCGCCCCGGCCCGGCGTGGCCATATGGCACATGGCATAAGAAGCCGCCCGCGGCACCGCGGGCGGCTTTTGCAGCGTGGTCGCGGCATTGTCCAGATAGATCATAGCAGCACCTCTTTATAGCTGCCGTCGCTGGCCATGATATAGATTCGCTTTGGAGTGAGCCCCACACGCCCCAGCGTCAGCAGCGCATCGGCCAGGCTGCGTTCCGAGACCTTCACCGCATGGCTGCATCCCTCCTGGTCGATCACCTTGGGCGCACGCAGGATGTGGGATGTGATGCCTGCCCGTTCCAAAGCGGCGTGGGTGCGCTGCGCATACGTCAGCGAGCGGCAGACGATCAGATAATAGACCATTGAATGACCATTCCTTTCCCGGTTGTTACCAAATGGCCTGTTGAGAGGAATGGACATTGCGGACAGGGCAACAGAAAAGCTCCTCTCGCGCTATCCTATGCGCAAGAGGAGCGTTTGGTCCGCATCGGCGGGCGTGCCTTGGCCCGGTCTTTTCCTGCTCTGTCGGACTCGGAGCCCGTATCGCAGGCATCGAACCCGCACAAACGGGCGCGCCTGCATTCGGTCTAAGAAGACGGTCGCCTACAATTCCTCCAACAGGCACACCGCATGGGCCGCCATCCCTTCCCGTGCGCCGGTAAAGCCTAGGCCTTCTTCCGTCGTCGCCTTTACGTTGATCCGCCCGGCCGAGATATCCATATGCATCGCCAGATTCTCCCGCATTCGCTGGATATAGGGCGAGAGCCGGGGGCGCTGCGCCAGGATCGTGGCGTCCACATTGCTTACCCGGAGGCCGGCCTGCCGCAGCAAGTCCATCACCATATCCAGCAGCCGCAAGCTGCTGATCCCCTCATAGGCCGGGTCGGTATCCGGAAAGGCCTTCCCGATATCCCCAAGTCCTGCGGCGCCCAGCAGGGCGTCCATCACCGCATGGACCAGCACATCTGCGTCGGAATGGCCCAACAGGCCCTTTTCATAGGGGATATCCACCCCGCCCAGGATCAGCTTGCGGCCGTTTTCCAGCTTGTGCACGTCGTAACCGTGTCCGATTCTCATTGGCTTTCACTCCATTCGAAAAGTGCCTCCCCGATCGCCAGGTCCTCAGGGGTGGTGATCTTGATGTTCCGATAATCGCCCCGGGTCAGGGCAACCCCGACGCCCAGCCGTTCCACGGCAGAACAGTCGTCGGTGAGGGATGCCCCCTCTTCCAGAGCCTTCGTCAGCGCCGTCCGGATCAGGGCCGCCTCAAAGACCTGCGGCGTCTGCACAGCGTAGAGAGACGCCCGGTCCGGGGTCGCGGTGACAACGCCGTCCTTCGCCTGCTTGAGGGTATCCTTCACCGGCACCGCCGGCGCAGCCGCGCCGCATTCCCGGGCACGAAGAATGACCTGCTCCAGCACCGACTGGCTCACCAGAGGGCGGGCACCGTCATGAACGGCAATGAGGGACGCGCCCTCCTCCGCCTCCCGTACCCCGGCCAGCACCGAAGCCGTCCGGGTATCGCCCCCCACGATGACCTTGCTCACCTTGGAAAAGGCATAGTCCCTGCACAGCTGCCCAACGGGTACGATCCGGTCTTCCCGTGTGACGATTACGATCTCCGTGATATAGGGGCAAAGCTCCAGCGCCCGAAGGGCATGGACCAGCACCGGCTGTTCCCCCAGGAGCAGCAGGAGCTTATCCTGTCCCTCCATCCGCGCGGAGCTGCCCGCTGCAGCCACCACCGCGGTACAGCGGAGCGGCTCGTCCTTCTTCCGGTGAAATAGGCGCCCCAACCAACCGGCCATACAGCGCTCCCTCCTTCACAAAAAAGGAGCCCACATGGCTCCTTTTTCTGCTTTGTCCATATTATGCGCGCAGAGGTCCGGTCATGTCAAGGCGGTATTGATCCGCGCCTCTACATCCTCATAACTGGCATTTTGCGAGAGCACGATCTCCGATATGAGGATCTGCTTGGCGGAATGAAGCATCTTTCGCTCTCCGGTCGAGAGGCCGCGCTCTCCGTCCCGGAGCATCAGGCCCTTGACCACCCGGGCCACCTCGATCAGATCGCCGCTCTTCAGCCGCAGCATATTTTCCCGATAGCGCCGGTTCCAGTTCTGGGTCATGTCCACCTCGATGTCGGGCATGGCGGCGATGACCTGATCGGCCTCATCCTTTTTGACCACCGGACGCACCCCGATCTCCGCACTGTTCGCGGTGGGGATCATGACCATCATGCCGCCCACCGGCAGCTTGAGGATATAGTAATCCCGAACCACGCCGTTGATCTTCTTCTGCACGATGCTGTCGATGACACCAGCACCATGCATCGGATGAACGATCTTATCGCCTACCTGAAACATGATCCCACCTCCCAATGCGGAACATTCCGAACTGTAATCGCTTCTCTTTTCTGCCTGAACAAAACTAATTATATCCGTTTTCACAACCTTTTGCAAGTAAATTTCCCGTATAAAAAAAGAAAAGGGAAAAAGGGCGCCGTTTCCGGCCGGAAACGGCGCCCTTTTTCATGCAAGAAATAATTACTCTTCGTTGAAGTCGGCTGCGACCTCGGTACCCTCGCTGTCGGAGGAAGCCACCACGGCGTCCTCGCCCTCCGCCGCGCCGGCGCTCTGGGTGCGCTGGGCATTCTCCAGCAGGGCGCGGATGGACAGGGAGACCTTCTTGTGGTCGTAGTCAATATCCGTGATCTTCACATCCACCATCTGGCCCTCGGACAGAACGTCGCCAGGCTTGTCGATGCGGTGGTCCGCGATCTGGGAGATGTGAATCAGGCCGTCCACGCCGGGAACGATCTCGGCGAAGGCTCCGAACGTCATCAGCTTGACCACACGGACATTGGCGGTGTCGCCGATGTTATACTTGCCGGTAAACACAGACCAGGGATCTTGGCCGCGGTCCTTCATCCCCAGAGAGATCTTCTTCTTCTCCGGGTCAAAGGAGATGACATACACCTCAACGCTGTCGCCTACGGAGACCACCTCGGAGGGGTGCTTGATGCGGGACCAGGACAGCTCGGAGATATGGACCATGCCGTCCACGCCGCCGATGTCCACGAAAGCGCCGTAGGAGGTCAGGCTCTTAACGGTGCCGCTGTAGCGCTTGCCCTCTTCAATGTTGTTCCACACCTCGGCAGCCTTGGCGGCGCGCTCCTCGGCCTCGACGGCACGGATGGAGCCCACCACGCGGCGGCGGGCGCGGTTGACCTCGGTGATGCGCAGGCGCACCTTCTTCTTGAGCAGCTCGGACATGGCGGCATCCCGGGGCAGACCGGTCTGGGACGCGGGGATGAAGACCCGCACGCCCTTGATGTTGACGACAACGCCGCCCTTGTTTTCCTCGGTTACCACACCCTCGACGGTGGTGTGCTCCTCCCGGGCCTGCTCGATGTCGTCCCAGCTCTTCACGGTGTCAAGGCGCTTCTTGGACAGGGTGACAACGCCCTCCTGGTCGTTGACGCGCATGACATAGGTTTCGATCTCGTCGCCGACCTTTACCAGGTCCTCGACCTTTACAGTGGGATCATCGGTCAGCTCGGACACCGGTATGTAACCGGCATGCTTGGTGCCAAGATCCACATAGATCTCCGTGGGTGCAATCCCAGTGACAACGCCCGTAACCTTCTCCCCTGTATTTAAAGTTTTGATCGACTTCTCCAGCATTTCAGCGAAGGATTCCTCGATCTCAAAGTTTTCGTCGCTCATTTTGTCATAGACCTCCTTTATAATCCACCCAGGCGTGGACGCGCCCGCAGTGATTCCAATAGAAGCCTTCCGACACAGGTTGGAAGGTTCCAGCTCCGCCGCACGTTCGATCCAAACCGTATCCGGGCAGAGCGCCGCGCATAATTCCCACAGCCGTTTGGTATTGGAGCTGTCCCGCCCGCCGATGACGATCATAGCCCCACAGCGGGCGGCCAGCGCCTGCGCCTCAGACTGCCGTTTATACGTAGCATTACATATTGTATCAAAAATTTTTAAGTTTGTACACTGTTTTTTTGCTTTTTCTACGCTCAAATCCCAAATCATCTGCGTAGAGGTGGTCTGAGAGACCATCGTGAGCGGAAGCGACTTCCGCTCCGGACCTTCCTGCAGCCATTGCTCCAGCTCCTGCGCCCCCTCCAGTACCACAGGGTGTCCGCACCAGCCGGCAATGGCCTGCACTTCCGGATGCGCGCGCATACCGATGATAAGCACCTGCCGCCCTTCCGCTTCGGCCCGGGCCACCAGATGATGGATGCGCGCGACGTTGGGGCAGGTGGCGTCGATCACGCGGCAGCCCCGTGCCGCCAGCGCCTGATGGACCGGCCTTCCCTCCCCATGGGAACGGATGATGACCGCCGCGCCCTCCGGGACCTGTTCGGGCGTCTCCGCCAGCGCTACCCCCTGGGCCTTCAGGCGCTCGATCACGCTGCCGTTGTGGATCACAGGCCCCAGCATCACACAGCGGCAGCCCGAACGGGCCGCCTGCTCCGCCATCTCGACCGCCCGGCGCACCCCGTAGCAAAATCCGGCGGAGCGGGCCAGCTCCAGCTTCATCGCCCCGCCAGAGGCTTCAGCGCCTCGATGCGCCGCATCAGATCTTCCGCGATGGCGCGATACTCCTCCGCAGTGCCTTTCCGTCCGGCCACCTTGGGATAATAGGGCTGCCCAAAAACGACGGGATTCAACCGGAACCATTTCTTTTCCGCCGGCATGTAAATGGGAACGATGGGTACCCCGGTGCGTACCGCCAGCATGGCCGCTCCGGTCTTGGCGTCTCCAAACTCCCCGTCCTGATGACGGGTCCCCTCGGGGAACATGAGCAGCTTCTCCCCCGCCTTCAGGTACTTCATGGCGGTTTTGATGGCCGCTACATCGGACTGTCCCCGTTTGACGCCGAAGATCCCGCCGTGCTTCAGGATCCAGCCCAGGACGGGCCAATGCATGACCTCCTCCTTGGCCATCACATGAATCTGGTTGGGCCATCCCATGGCATAGGCCACAAAAAGCGGGTCGCTCATACGGGTGTGATTGGCACAGTAAAGCGCCCCGCCCTTCGGCAGATTCTGCTTCTGGATCGCTTTGGTGGGCTTGAGTAGGCGAAACACCGGCCAAATCACAAGATAGGCCAGGATATAGACGATATTCATGCCTGTAAACGCTCCTTAATGGTCTGCAAAAGCACCTGGAAGCTCTCCTCCAGGGTATTCCCGGTGGTATCCACCAGCAGGGCGTCCTCCGCCTGCCGCAGCGGAGCCGCCGCACGGCGGGTGTCGTTTTCGTCCCGCTTTCGAATATCGCGGAGCACCGTCTCATAATCGGTCTCCTGTCCCCGCTGCTGCAGCTCGGCAAACCTGCGCCGGGCCCGGTCCTGGGCCGAGGCGGTGAGAAACAGCTTCACGTCGGCCCCGGGCAGCACCACCGTGCCGATGTCCCGTCCGTCCATGATCACATCGCCGCGCCGGGCCAGTTCCCGCTGGCGCTCCAGCAAAAACGCGCGCACCGCGGGGATGGCGGATACGTCGGAGGCGTAACGTGAAATCTCATGGCGGCGGATCTCCCGGGTGACGTCCTCGCCGTCCAGATACATATGCTGCACACCGTCCTGCTCATACCGCAGATCGATCTCCATTCCGTCCAACAGCGCGGTCACCGCCCGGGCGTCGGTAGGCTCCACGCCCTTCCGGAACGCGCACAGCCCGACGGTGCGGTAGATCGCCCCGGTATCCACATAGAGATAGCCCAATTCCTGCGCCAGCATCCGGGCCAGGGTGGACTTCCCCGCCCCGGAGGGCCCGTCGATGGCGATACTGTGATAATTCATGCGTCTTCCCCCTGGCAGTATTGAGCGGCGCCCTCTCCGGCGGCATGGCCGGTGGACCAGGCGATCTGGAGGTTGAAGCCGCCCGTATAAGCGTCCACATCCAGCACCTCGCCGGCAAAAAAGACACCCGGCAGGCGTTTGGAGGCCATGGTCCCCGGGTCGACCTCTGCGGTCTTCACGCCGCCGGAGGTGACGATGGCCTCTGCGATGGGGCGCGGCCCCCGGATTTCCACCTGCAGCCCCTTCATGGTTTCCAGCAGCCGCCGGCGTTCCGCTTTCGTAATGGAATGGACCTTACGGTCCGCCGGGATTCCGGAGCGCTCGGCCAGGACCGGCGCCATCAGGCGGGGCGCCAGATGCTCCAGCACATTGTGGAGATCCCGGTTTGCATTCTCCTCAAATTCCCGCAGCAGGCGGCGGTCCAGCGTCTCCTCCTCCAGGGCCGGTTTGAGATCGATGCGAATGGTGTAATGTTCGCGCTCAAAGTCCCGCATGTGGGCGCTGGCGCTGAGGATCAGCGGTCCGGACAGGCCGAAATGGGTAAATAAAAGTTCGCCCTGAGCGGCATAGACCGTCTTTTTCCCACTGTTTTTTACCTGCACTCCCACATTGCGAAGCGAGAGCCCCTGCATCCGGGCGCAGAGATCCCCCTCTGCCTCCAGCGGGACCAGAGAGGGCCTGGGCGGCAGCAGGGTATGCCCCAGCGCACGGGCCAGCTCGTATCCGTCTCCGGTCGAGCCGGTCAGCGGATAGGATACGCCTCCCGTGGCGATGACAACGGCTCTGCAGGGATAGTCTGCGTGCGCTCCCTTTACCCCGGCGAGTGCGCCCGCCTCCAGCAAAAGCCCGCAGGCCCGGTCCTGCACGATCGCCACGCGGGCCCGGCGCAGGGCGCGCAGCAGGGCGTCGATGATATCGGCGGCCTGATCGGAACAGGGAAATACCCGTCCCCCCCGCTCCGTCTTCAGCGGGACCCCCTCTCCCTCAAAAAACGCCTTCACCGACTCCGGCGGGAATCGGGTGACGGCGCTGGTCAGGAAACGGCTGTTATGGGGGACGTTCTGGAGCACCTGCGGGACGGCGCAGTCGTTGGTCACGTTGCAGCGGCCCTTGCCGGTGATATAAAGCTTGCGCCCCAGCTTCGGGTTGCGCTCCAGCAGGGTCACACGGGCGCCCCGGCGGGCGGCGGCAAGGGCGGCCATACATCCGGCCGCCCCGCCGCCGATCACGATGATGTCAGTCAATTCTGCTCTTCAACCTTTTCATAGACTTCATATTCGTCCCAGATCTGCTCCAGAGTCTCGAAGGTATGGGACAAATCGTCGTTCTTTTTCCTTCCGATGGCCACGATCAGCGCGTTGACCAAGCTGAGGGGGGCCACCAGAGAGTCCACAAAGGAAGCCATATCGCTCTTGGCCAGCAGCGTCAGGGTCGCGATGGGCGCCAGCGGGGACGCCTCGCTGTCGGTCAGGGCGAGCACGGCCGCGCCCCGGTCATGGGCAAACTGCATGGCCTTGACCGTGCGGCGGGAATAACGGGGAAAGCTGATGCCGACGATCACATCCTGAGGCCCAATGCGCAGGAGCTGTTCGAACACCTCGCTGGTGGAGGTCGCATGGACGACCGTGACATTATCAAAGATCAGGTTAAAATAGAAGCCCAAAAAGCTTGCAATGGCGGCGGCGGAACGCACGCCCAGAATGTAGATGTGGCGGGCGGAGACGATGGCGTCCACCGCCTGATCGAACTGCGCCCGGTCGGTCTCCTCCAGCGTGAGGTGAATCTTCTCGATATCCGACTGCATGACCATGGACAGGATGTCCTGATTGCCGATACGATCGTTGGAGACCTCGATGCGCTGCACGGAAGTGAGCTTGCTGCGGATCATCTCCTGCAGGGCCTTCTGCATGGCGGGATATCCGTCGTAGCCCAGCTCCGCGGCAAAGCGCACCACCGTGGACTCGCTGACGCACACCGTTTTGCCCAGCTTGCTGGCCGTCATGAAGGCCGCCTTGTCGTAAGACTCCAGGATGAAATTTGCAATGAGCTTCTGTCCCTTGGAAAAGGTGCTCATATTCGTTTGGATCAGGGATAAGATATCTTTTGTCATGCTGTCCGACCTCCCGGTACTCTGCCCGCCCTTGGAACAGAAATGCGTTTCAAATTATATGATAGCGGGAAACGGGACAAAATGCAATCCTTTTTTGCAAGTTGTTTCACTTTTCCTGCAAAAGTGCGATTTCTTCTCCGGTCAGCCGCCGCCAGCGGCCGCTGGGGAGCGCGCCCAGCGCCAGCGCGCCCTCCCGGACCCGCACCAGGCGCTTCACCGTTAGCCCGGCCGCATCGCACATACGCCGGACCTGACGGTTTTTCCCCTCGTGGATCACCACGGACAAAACGTCTCCCCGGGGCGTCTGCTCCAGCAGCGTCACCCTTGCAGGACGAAGGGGAACGCCGTCCAGAGACATGGGGCCGCGCAGAACGGGCAGCCCCGCCGCCGTATCCCCGTTTACCCATACCCGGTATTCCTTTTCCACCTCATGGCTGGGATGGGTCAGCCTATGGGTCAGCGCCCCGTCGTCGGTCATCAGCAGCAGGCCCTCGGAGTCCAGGTCCAGCCGCCCCACGGGCCACACCCGCGCCCCGCAGGAGCGCACCAGCTCCGCTACGGTCCGTCTCCCCTTCTCGTCGGAGAGGGTGGTCACGTATCCCCGCGGCTTGTGAAGCATCAGATAGGTGTGCGCCTGAGGCCGCGTCAGGCTCCGTCCGTCCAGTCGGATATCGTCCCGCTCCGGGTCGGCCTTGTCCCCCACCCGGGCAGGCATTCCGTTGACGGTCACCCGGCCGGCGGAGAGATAGCACTCTGCCGTCCGGCGGGAGGCCGCCCCGCAGGCGGATAAAATTTTTTGCAGGCGTTCCTCCATGGCCCGTTCCTTTCTATGTAAAGGCCCCTTCTTCCGCGAAATGGAGCCTTTGAATCCGAACGCTCACCTTCCGAACCAATCCCACAGCCGTTTTATCAGACCGGCCGGACCCGAGCGGTCGTCCCGGACGTCCCGGCTGTAGCACAGCGGGAGGTCTCCCACCAGTTCGCCGCCCAGATAAACGCGCAGGCGGCCGGCCTCCGCACCGGCGGTCACCGGGGCCTGCACCTGCTGCGGCAGCTGGAGCTCCGTCCGGAGTTCCTCTCCCCTGGCCAGCGGATAGGCCAGGCCCTCGGCCGCCTGCACCGATACCAGGCGGCATAAACTGCCCTGTACCGGAAGACTGCCGCAGATCTGCCCCGCCTGTACCAGGACCTGTCTGGAATAAGCGGTAAAGCCGTAGTCCAGCAGAGCCGCATGGTCGTTCCAGTCGTCCGGATCGTTGAGGGTGACTGCAATGAGCTGCCGCCCATTCCGCTCCGCGCTGGAGACCAGGGTGCGCCCCGCCTTTTCTGTGTAGCCGGTCTTCATCCCGGTACAGCCTTCGTAGCGCCAAAGCAGTCGGTTGTGGTTGGTGAGGCTCCGCCCCCCGATGGTAATGGTGCGGGTGCTCACGATCCGGGCCAGCGGTTCCGACGCCAGCACCGCCCGCGCCAGAAGCGCCATGTCGGCAGCCGAGGAATAGTGCCCTGCCTCGTTCAGGCCGCTGGGATTGGTAAAATGCGTGTGTTCCATTCCCAGCGCGACGGCTTTGTCGTTCATCCAGCCCACGAAGGTCTCCGTATCTCCCCCGCAGAAGCCCGCCACCGCCAGAGCCGCGTCGTTGCCCGAATGAAGCAGCAGGCCGTAGAGCAGCGCTTCCATCGTAATCTGTTCTCCGGCACGCAGGTAGAGCGAGGAGCCTTCCGCCCCCGTCCATTCCGGCTTGATGGTCACCACCCGCCCCAGCTCCGGCTGGGCCTGGACCGCCACCAGGGCGGTCATCAGCTTGGTAATACTGGCAATGAGCCGCTCCTCGTCCGGGTTCTTGGCGTAAAGTACGCGCCCGCTCTCGCCGTCCACCAGGATGGCGGCGGAGGCCGACACGCAGGGCGCCGCCTCCGCCGCCCGGGCGGGTGGGCACAGCAGGAGCAGGGACAGCAGGAGCGGCAGGATCCGTTTCAAAAAGCATCACCTCGAACAAGCGATGCCGTCAGTATATGCCTCAGAAGGACTCTTTATCCCCCTTGTCCTGCTGCTTCTCAAGGAATCCGGTAACCTTGTCGATCACGTCGGGCACCATCTCCACCACCCGGTCCACCGTGCTGGCCGGCGGCGGCGCCACGGGCAGGAGCTTGACCGTATCCCCCTTCACGATCAGGAAGGCCACAGGAGACAGGTTCATGCCCGCCCCGCCGCCGCCGCCGAAGGCGTTGTCCTCTTCCGGCTTCTGGTTTTTGGTCGTAAAGTCGCTGCCGCCGGAGGCAAAGCCCACGCTGAGCTTGGAGACGGGGATGATCGTGACCCCATCCGCCTGAATGGGCTGGCCGATGATGGTGTTTACGTCCGCGATCTCGCGGATCTTCTGCATGGTGGTGGTCATCAAATCTCCGATGGGATGCTGCTTTTCCATGTTTAACCGCCTCTTTCTGTATTGGTTGAAGTTTTTCACAGGCCGCGCCGCAGCGGGCCGCCTGCGGCTCTTTGCCGGGCGCTTGCCCCGCAGCTTTATGGGGAACGCCGGAAGCGCATTCCGTATTCCGGACGTTCCGCGCCTTCTTTTGACGCAAACGGTCCTCAGGAATCGCTCTTGGCGAGGGGCGCGGCGCCGGTCTTATGTTCCGCCTTATATTCTGCGAACAGGCGCAAAAACCGCACCGTCAGTCGTATCCCCATGTGCAGCGCCGTTCCGATGCTCAGGGTGAGCTGCGCAAACAGCACAACGGTGGGGCGCTGCGCCTGAAAGTCCACCCTTGTACGGATACACCGTTGCTGCACATTGAAATTTTGCTCGATCAGAGGCCAAATCATACCGAGGAATGCGTTTGCTCCGCCGAACGCCATGGCCGCCGCCGCCGGGTCCGCCGCCGCCACCGTCAGATCCAGCCGGAGCACGTCGATGCGGATCTTGCGCTTCATGCGCCCCGCGGCCTCCGCAATCAGCGGCAAGAATTTTTTCACCAGAGCCACTGAGCCTCCCTTTGGGGCCGGTTCCTTGGCTGCGGCGCCGTTCTTTTTTCTTTTTTTTCGCGCGGACCCGGCTTTTGTCCCGTTTCCTCTGCGGGGGAAGACCGTAAGCAGGAAGGGGCCCGTCTTGACACGGACCGTCACGCCGGAGGCGGCGTACTCCACCTGCGCCCCCAATCGAACGAAGGACAGCAGTACCAGTACCAGCAGAACGATTCCCAGTATGAACAGCGCCTTCACCGGTCTTACGCCTCCTCCTCCGCCCGTGCCAGCACCTGAGCCGCCTGGGCCAGCTCTTCTTCCGTGGTCTCTGTCTGGGCGGCATTTTCCGCCCGGCCGGCCCGCAGCCGCTCCACCGCCGCCTGCATCTCCAGGGTAATCTGCCCGTCCTCCGGGCCGGCGTTGGGCAGCTCGGGCAGCTCCTCCAGGCTGGACAGTCCGAAGCAGCGCAGGAAATTCTGGGTGGTGCGGTACTGAATGGGCCGTCCCGGCACTGCCAGACGGCCGCATTCCTCGATCAGCTCCCGCTCCAACAGCAGTCCCACCGTGTAGGAGCTATCCACGCCGCGCACCTGGTCCACATAAGCCCGCGTAGCGGGCTGGTAATAGGCGATGACGGCAAGCACCTCCAGCGCAGGCTGGGACAGGCGGGCGGGCTTGCGGCTCTCAAAGGCCCGGCGGATGGGAGCTGCAAACTCCGGCGCGGAACAGAGCTGATAGCTGTTCTCCATCCGCAGCAGGCGGATGCCCCGGCGCTCATAGCTGTAGTAGTCGGCCAGGCGCTTGCACACGGCGTCCGCCGTGGCCTTGTCGATCTCCAGCGCCAGGCAGATGCGTTCCACGCCCACCGGCTCCCCGGCGGCAAAGAGGATGCCCTCAATGGCCGATTCGATCTCCTTCAATTCCATATCTTACCCCCGATCCGGCGTGTTCGATACGCTTTTTTCCTTCAAAATCACGGATTCCACACGCTCTGCGCTCTAAAAACAGCGGAAGCTCTTTTTCATGAAGATTCGGATCAAAGATCAGTGGAAACTTCCAACGTCCGGTCGGCCTCCCCGTCGATACAGGTAACCGTACAGTCGGACGCTGTGCCCGCCAGGCGCAGCCGCCTGGCCCGGCACAGCTCCAGCACGGCAATAAAGGTGGCCACGATCTCCGAACGGCTGCGGTTGCCCTGGAACAAGGTCCGAAAACGGGTCACGCCGAACTGGACCAGCCGCCGGAGGATCTCTCCGGCCTTATCGGCCACCGGATAGGGCTCCCGGCCCACGATGCCCTCGAAGGCCGCCATGGGAGGCGGCATCTTATGGTCTACCCGCTCCAGCACCGCCGTCATCGCCCGCAGGAGATCATCCTTCTGGTGGACGTAGCGGTAGCTTTTGTCCGCCGGTATAGGCTCGGGCACCTTGGCAATATAATCCCGGCCGATGGCGTAGCGGTCGGACAGCTCCGGGATGACCGCCTTGATCCGTGCAAAATTCTCGTGGCGCTGGTGCTCCTCCAGCGAGGCGATGAGCTGTTCCATCTCGCTCAGGGCCTCCTCGTCGTGGATGGACAGGAGCATCCTGGTCTTGATGAAAACCAGATGGGCCGCCATGGTGACGAATTCGCTGGCCACCTCCAGATCCAACTCCTTGCGCTGGTCCATCCACGCCAGATACTGGTCCAGAATGAGGGAGATCTGGATATCCTTGATCTCCATCTTATTTTTGGAGAGCAGATGCAGGATCAGATCCAGCGGGCCGTTGAAGTCCTCCAGATCCTCGTCCCTGGCCCGGACCACCTTTTCCAGATGAAAAATCGGCGTTTCGATGGGGCTCACCTCATAACAGATTCAAAATCACAGATGCATTCCGGCTGACCAGCAGCCAGTCCAGCGACATGCCCGTGGCCGAACAGAACAGCTGGAGCACATGCGTCATCAGGAAGGACAGCGGCGTATCGAACACGCCGGAGACGACCAGCAGGATCATCACGATCATCACATAGCGCTCATAACGCAGAATGGTGTGGTAGATCCGGTCGGGCAGCAGGGCAAACAGGATCTTCGAGCCGTCCAGCGGGGAGATGGGGATCAGGTTAAAAAGCCCCATGCCTGTGCCCAGAAGCGCCAGATTGGACAAAACGCACAGTCCCAGCAGGCTGGCGTGGTTCAGCGGAGCAAAGCGATAAATCAGGGCGCTTCCCCCCACCGCAGCGAAGGCCAGCAGAAAATTGCAGGCGGGTCCCGCCAGGGCGGTGAGCGCCATGCCGCGTTTGGGGTGTTTAAAGTAACGCATGTCCACCGGAACCGGCTTTGCCCACCCCACCCGGGCCACCACCATCATGATCAGTCCTACCGGGTCCAGGTGTTTTATCGGGTTGAGGGTGAGCCGTCCGGCGTTTTTCGCGGTGGGGTCCCCCAGGCGCCAGGCCGCAAAGCCGTGGGAGAGCTCGTGGAGGGTGATGTTCAGCAGGGCCGCCGCCACGCTGATCAGAAGAGTCGCCAGTCCCCACCAGTCCATATTGCTGCGAAAATCTGAGAAAGCGCTCAAGCTCAGGCCCCCAATGTCAATTTTTCCTTCAGCCGCGCGAGTTCTCCGTCGGTCAGGTCCAGCCAGCGCAGATACTCCAGAACGGTGCCGTGCCGCGTCTCCAGCAGGGTCAGGCATTCCTCCAGATATTCCGGCCGGGAGCGGCCGATGAACGCCGCCGCCTCCGGGTGCTCCCGGCGGATGCGCCGGACCGTCTCCCGTATGTACAGCTCCGTCATCTGGTAGTCGGCCAACACATCGCTCCGCTCCACGCCGGCCAGGCTCAAAAGCAATGCGGCGATGCAGCCCGTGCGGTCTTTGCCCGCCGTACAGTGAAACAACACGCCCCCCTCGGCCTGTGCAATGAGCCGCAGGACCCTGGCGGGATTTTCCCTCCGTTCCAGCATCGCAAAATAGCCTCGCCCGATGTCGGACTCTTCGTTGGGCAGCTTCTCTCCGCCGACCATGGAAACGTGGTGATAAGCAAAACCGGGAATCCTGCTCAGCTCATCCGGCCTGCGCTCCAGCTCCCCATCGCTGCGCAGGTCGATAACGGTCCTTACGCCTCGTTCCAGCAGCCATCCGGCGTCCGCCTCCGACAGCCCCAGGGGATTGTCCCCCCGCAGCAGGCGGCCCCAGGCGGTATGTCCTCCGCCGGGCAGCGGATATCCTCCAAGATCCCGCAGATTCATCATATTCCCCAGAGGGATACGGCGCAGCATAGGCAATTCACTCCAACGATTGATACAGATTGTAGTATTATATCAAATTCCATTTCGAAACACAAGCGGCGGCCCGATGTCCCGGCACGGCCCGACGTCCCGGCAGGGCAGCATACGCTCGGAAACAGCCGCGGCCCCGGCGGAGTACACCGCCGGGGCCGCGCGTTTTTTTACTCCACCGTGACCGACTTAGCCAGATTCCGGGGCTTGTCGATGTCGCAGCCGCGCATCAGCGCCACGTAATAGGCAAACAGCTGCAGAGGCACTACCTCCAGGGAGGGCAGCAGCATGGGGTGGGTATCCGGGATCAGGATGGCATGGTCTACGGTCTTTTGAATCTCGTCGCCCCGGGATTGGGTCGTCAGTCCCAGTACGTCGGCGCCGCGGCTTTTGACCTCCACCACGTTGCTCATGGTCTTTTCAAACAGGGGACGGTACCCGGCCAAAGCCACCACCAGCGTACCCGGTTCGATGAGCGAGATCGTACCATGCTTCAATTCCCCGGCGGCGTAGGCCTCCGAATGGATGTAGGAAATCTCCTTCAGCTTCAGGGAACCTTCCAGTCCCACGGCATAGTCGATGTTCCGCCCGATGAAAAAGATGGACGGATGGTTGAAATACAGCGAGGCAAAGTACTGGATGTCCTCCCGGTTCTCCAAGATCGCCTCCAGCTTGGTCGGGATGAGCAGCAGCTCCTCCACAATAGCGTCGTAATCCGCCGCTCGGATGGTCTCCAGCGCCCTGGCACAGTACAGGCCGATCAGGTAGACCAACGCCAGCTGTGTGGAGTAGGCTTTCGTGGTGGCCACGGCGATCTCCGGTCCGGCCCAGGTGTAGAGCACGTCGTCGCTCTCCCGTGCAATGGTGGAGCCAACCACATTGACGATGGAAAGTACCCGCGCCCCGAGGCGCTTGGCCTCCCGCATGGCGGCCAGGGTATCGATGGTCTCGCCGGACTGGCTGATGACCAGGGCCAGGGTCTTATCCGTGACAATGGGATCGCAGTAGCGGAATTCCGAGGCCAGGGTGACCTCCACCGGCTTGCGCAGCAGCCGCTCCAGCGTGTACTTGGCCGTCATCCCCACATGGTAAGAGGAGCCGCAGGCAATAATGTAAAGCTTATCCACTTCACGCAGGTAGTCCGGCGTAAGGGACAAATCGTCCAAGACCACCCGCCCATCCTGGATACGTGGAAAGACCGTATCCCGGAAGGCTTTGGGCTGCTCCATGATCTCCTTGGCCATAAAGTGCTCGTAACCGCCCTTTTCGGCGGCGGAGATCTCCCAATCCACGTGGCAGCGCTCCTTCTCCACCGGCTGGAGCAGCGCGTCGTAGACCTGGATCCCGTCGGCGGTCAGAACCGCGATATCCCCGTCGTCCAGATAGGAGACCTCACGGGTGTATTTGATGACGGCGGTCACATCGGAAGCCAGAAAGTGGAACCCCTTGCCGTAGCCCAGGATCAGCGGGCTGTCCTTCCGGGCGGCGATCAGCTCGTCCGGCCGGTCGGCGCAGATGATGCCGAAGGCATAGGCGCCCTGGATGCGGTGGAGCACCTTGACCACCGCGCCCAGCAAATCGTCCTGGCCGTCCTTATAGTAGTATTCCAGAAGCTGCGCCACCACCTCCGTATCGGTCTCGGAGGCAAAGTGTACGCCCTGTGCCTGTAAAAACTCCTTGATCTCCACATAATTTTCGATAATACCGTTATGGACTACAGCGATCCGGCCGTCCTCACTGACATGGGGGTGGGAGTTCACGTCGGAAGGCTCCCCATGGGTGGCCCAACGGGTGTGACCCAGTCCCATATGGCCGTGGATGGTCTTGCCGCCGGCCACGATGTCGTCGAGCACCCGCAGGCGTCCCTTGGCCTTGACCACCTGCAGGCCCTCCTTCGCTCCATAGACTGCGATGCCCGCGGAGTCATAACCCCGATATTCCAGCCGGGCCAGACCGTCCAGCAGGATCGGAGCGGCCTCCTCCCTGCCGATAAAACCAACGATGCCGCACATAGGCGTATCCTCCTGTGGTATTTGGTATTGGAACCTCCACAGTATACCACGGGCGCTTTCGCGCCGCAATGGGGAAAGATGCAAATATTACCGCCTGCGCCCCGTTCCGGTCCGGACCTGTGCGGCCTCCACCAGGATGGTGTCCGCCCCAAAGCGCCGCACGGACGTCCAGGGAAACACCGTATCCTCCTCCCGGCCCAAAAGTCCGAACAGGCGCAGCCGCCCCGGCACCACCAGAGCAAGGACCTGCCCGCTGTCCAGATCCACTTCCACGTCCCCCACATAGCCGTAGCGGCTGCCGTCCTGTACGTTGATGATCTCCTTGTAGCGCAGCTCGGATATCCGGCATTCCATAACGCTCCCTCCCTATGGTTTCATTTTTATGCGGCCGGTGACGCATTCTATGCGGCTTACTATTTGGTAACTCACTTGTGCTTCCCGGATTTCGACGTTATAATCAAGCTTACCAACTTTTTCGGGAAGAGGGATACCGCACTATGGAGCAGATGCTGGAAAATCTGATTTATTGTTTGAACGCTACGATCCCCATTTTTTTACTGATGCTGCTTGGCCTGTTTTTTCGGAAAGCCGGCCTGTTTGACGACGCCTTCGCCGGTAAGCTCAACCGCTTTGTGTTCACGATCGGCCTTCCCGTCATGCTGTTCAAGGACCTGTCCACTCAGAATTTCTTTGCCTTCTGGGACGGTTCCTTTGTGCTCTTCTGCTTTTTTGCCACCCTGCTCTCCATCGTGATGGTGGCCGTGGCCAGCCTGGTCATCAAGCAGCGCCCGCTGCGGGGCGAATTCATCCAGGGCGGCTACCGCAGCAGCACCGCCCTTTTGGGCGTTGCCTTCCTGGAAAATCTATATGGAAGTTCAGAGGCGGCCACGCTGATGATCATCGGCGCGGTGCCCCTGTACAATGTGGCGGCCGTAGCCGCCCTCTCCCTGACGACCCGGGAGGCGGGGGAGAAATTGGACGGAACGGCCATCTTGGGCGCGCTGCGGAAGCTGGTCACCAACCCCATCATCATCGGCATCGTGATCGGCATGGCCTGGTCCCTGCTGCAGATCCCCCAGCCGGTCATTTTTCAAAAGACGGTCAGCAGCATATCCGCCACCGCCACGCCGCTGGGACTGATGGCGCTGGGCGCCTCCTTTGATCTGAAAAAGGCCCTGGGGCGCTGGAAGCCCGCCGTATCTGCCTCTGTGTTCAAGCTGGTGATCTTCGCCGCCGCCTTTCTTCCCGTGGGCGTGGCCATGGGTTTTCGGGGTGAGAAGCTGGTGGCCGCCGTCGCCATGCTGGCCAGCCCCACCACGGTGAGCGGCTTCGTCATGGCCCGCAACCTGGGGCACGACGGAACCCTCAGTTCCAGCATCATCATGCTCACCACCCTCTTCAGCGCCTTTACCCTTACCGCCTGGCTGTATCTTTTAAAAACCATGGCGCTGATCTGAGCGCCCCCGCCTTCGAAGACGTCTCAACGGGCTGCGTACGGAGGCGTGAGGCGAGCCGCCTTTTTTCAAACGAGCAAAAGCGCGTGCCGGCCGGCGCGCGCTTTTGCTTGTTCGGTTACGAATTTTTGGGACCGGAGCGGTCAAAGGTGACGCCGGCCACATGGACGTTGACGCATTCCACCGTCAGGCCGCTGGTGTTCTCGATGGCGTTATATACGCAATTCTGAACCTCTTTGGCCACATCGATGATGGTATAACCATACTTGATGAGAATGGAGACATCCACCCGGACGCTCTCTTCCTGGACGGTAATATGGATCCCTTTCGCCAGGTTCTTTTTTCCCAGCAGCTCAGCCAGGTCGGTCCCCAGATTGGCGGACAAACTGCCCACTCCCTCCACCTCCAGGGTGGCGGCGGCGGCGATCACGGCCAGGACCTCTTCGGATATATGGATATTTCCCAACTCGTCCGGGCGGGAAATGTACTCCTTCGCATCAGCCATCGGCTTCACGCTCCTTCTCAGCTTACTCTGCTTTCACAGTTGTAATCATTGTATCACAAAACCGAAAAATTACAACTAGATTTTCCGCTGAACGGAGCACGGCGGGCTCAGGAGGCCTCGATGATCTTGACCTGGCTGGCGGCGCAGCCGGTCTCGTCGGTGACGATCTCGGTGATCTTGGCTACGTCCGCGTCGGTCAGCCCGCTTTCCGTGGCGGAGACCACCACGCTGACGCTCTCGTCGCTGATAAAGGCCACGCAGTCGCTGTATCCTTTGGCGGTAACCAGGTTCTCGATCTGCGCTTCGGACACGGTAGCGCTGGCCAGGGTCTGGATGGCCTGACTGTTGTCCGCGCGCATGGTCTCATCCAGGTCCTCATTGGCCAGAGCATCCTGAAGGATGGCCAGAGCACTGTCCCGGGCCTGCTGCCGGTTGAGCCGGGCGGAGGCAAAATAATCGCTGCCGCTGGCCTGCGCCGCCCCTGTGGGAGAAGGACTCCCGGAGGCGCCCGGCTGGGCCGTCTGTGTGCCGCCCAAAAGCGGGTCGGCGGTCTGACCGCTTACCAGGGCCGCCTCGCCCAAGGTCTTGCCTGTCTCCGCCGCGTCGCCGCCCTCCTTCTGATAGGACCAGTTCAGGTACACCGCCACACATACGAAGAGCACGATCGCGGCTACCACCGCATTGCGTTTCCAAACTTTCATCGTCGTTTCCTCACTTTCCCTTACAGACTGATATTTTATCCGCGCCCAACCCCGTCAGGGCGGAGACCGCCTCGACGATTTTCAGCCGTACCGCATCCGCGTCCCCGCCCGAGCATACCACAAGGGCGCCCTGATATTGGGGCGAAAGCTGTTGGAGCGCCACCGGCTCCTCCGAACCGGAGCCCCGGGACACCACCACTGTGGTCAGCTGCGTATCGGTTGTCTCGCCCCGCTCCGTGGTCTTGCCGTCCTGCGCCAGGATCTGGCGGCCGCTGCTTTTCACGGTAAGTACCACCGTCACCTCCCCCGCTCCGTCCATGCGCGAAAGGGCCGCCTCCAGCCTGCGCTCCAGCGCGTCCACGCTCTGGAGCAGGCTGGTCTGCTCCGCCGTCTGCTCCGCCGCCGTCTCCTTTTCCCCGACCGAGGGCAGCAGAAGAAGCGCCGCCCCCGCCAGGATGACCAGGAGCACGAACTTATACCGGCCGAACACGCCGCGCAGCCGTTTGCTCCATGCACCCAAGGCTTCCGTTTTCATGCCCCGTCCCCGCTTTCGTAAAACTGCCGCTGGACCGGGATGGCGAAGTCCGCCTCGATTTGCCGCTCCAGCGCCTCCCGCTGCTCTCCGGTGAGCGTTCCCTGGACGGTCACCGTCTCCGGAACGGGCCACTCGCCTTCCCCGGCGGCCTGCACCGTCACCTGGCAGGCGATGCCCTGTTGTGCCGCCTTGTCCAGAATATATGCGGCGGATTGCTCCTCTATGATGCTTTTCATCAGTTCCCCATTCTCCTCCTCCAGCTGAGCGCTGTAGGCGCCCAGCTCCAGCTTATATTCCGTCAGGGACCGGGTCAGCGCAGCGGGGTCCAGCTCCACCACCGGCTGCAGTATGCTCACCAGCAGCACCAGGCCGCCGGTCAGCTTGCCGATCTTCCGGATGGTCCCCGGCGGCGTGAGCCCTTCGGCCAGGGCCACCACCATGGCCGCGCAGGTAATGCCTACCAGCCATTGCCGTATCAGTTCCAGCATAGTCTCACCCCGAAACCGCCGTAATGGCGGACACCATGGAAATAATCAGCAGCAGGGCGCAGGAGCCGGTCATGCCCAGCACCAGTCCGAAGGCCCCGCCGATGCTGTCGATGAGCCCGGCCACCCTTCCTCCGGAGACGGTGGCGCTCAGCGCCGAGGTCAGCTTGTAGGCCAGGTAGTGGATGCCCAGCTGCAAAAACGGGGCGATACACATACACAGGACCACCAGCATTCCGAACACGCCCACCGCGTTTTTCAGGATGCCGGCCCCGGCCAATACCGTCTCCGCCGCATCGGAAAGAATTCCGCCCACCACCGGCACCAGGCCGGACATGGCGAATTTAGCGGCCTTTACGGTCACCGCATCGGCGCTTCCGGCGATGACGCCGCTGACCGTCAGGTAACCGGTGAAGACCAGCAGTACGGCGGTCAGGATGCTGGTCACCACCCACTTCAGGGCGCCTGCAATGCGCTTGAGGCCCTCGTTCCCCACCGCCGCATAGGCCACGCTGGCGGCGATGTAGGCGTACACCAGCGGCATCAGCAGCCGCGTGATGAGGGTCATGAGCACATCGGAGAAGAGCATGGTCGCCACTTGCCGGGCCACCGCCCCGCCGGGAGAGCCGCTGGCGGCGGCCGCCGCCGTGATGGTAGGCAGCAGCGCTTTGGAGAACAGCTCCATATGATCCAGGGCCTCCCGGCCCATGCCGATCAGGGAGTGGGCGTCCGCCACCGCCACTGCAGTGATGGCCAGCGCGCCCACCAGACTCACCACGTCTACCGTAGCGCCGTCCCCGATACCGCTGTACACCCCCTCCGCCAGCGCGCAGAGCAGCACGATCGTCAGCAGCAGGATGCCGCTGCGCAGCGCCTTGCGCACCACGCCGAAGATCTGACCGCTGCCGGTGTCCAATATGTACTGGATGCCCTCGTCCAGGCTGGCGTCCACCGGGCTGTCCGTGCCCGGAAGGTAATCTCCCGCCGCGTCCTCCAGGCCATCCAGGTCCAATGCCTCCGATTGGGCGGCGAGCACGTCGCCGGCCCGGGCCGGGCAAAGGCAGGCCAGCAAAAGCAGCGCCGCCGCTGTGGTCAAAATCCGTTTTTTCATTGGTATCTCCTGTTTTAGCGCCTGTGATTCACAGGCAGGATGATCCGGGAAATACGGCTTGCCGGGCTGCGGAGCGGGCGGCAGCGCCCGTGCGTGCGGATGGCTACAGCAGAGCGATCACCGTATCCAGCACCGCCCGCAGCAGCGGCAGCGCTACGAACAGCGCCATGGCCGCTCCCGCCGTCTCCAGGAATGCGGCGATCCCCCCCTCCCCCGCATCCCGGCAGACCTGGGCGCAGACCCGGGTCAGGATGGCGATGCCGACCGTCTTGATGAGAGGAGCCAGCACCGCCGGGGCTAACCCCGCCGCATCGGCCAGGTCGTCCATGAGCGTCCGTACGCCCTCCACCGCCCCCAGCGTCAGGATGAGAATGGCCGCTCCCGCTGCCAGGGAAAGAACCACGGCCACTTCCCCGGCGCTCTTTTTTACCACCACCGCGCAGATCGCCGCGGCCACGGCAACGGCGGCGGCCCGTCCGATCTCGTCCATCCCGCTACAGCCCGAACAGGGTCTTTACCAGCTCGAACAAATCGCTGATCTCCCGTACTACCATCATCAGCACCACCACCAGTCCCGCCAAGGTGGTCATGGTCGCCTGCTCGTCCCGCCCCGAGCGGGAGAGCACCTGATTGAGCACCGAGACCAGGATTCCGATGGCCGCGATCCTGAAAATCAAATCCACATCCATATTCCGTTACCCTTTCCTTTCCGGCGGCTGCGCCGGGTATCACACCAGTAAGATCGCCAGGAACGCCCCGGCCGCCAGGCCAAGGGTCTGATAGACCCTTCCCATGCGTTTGCGCTCCGACCGGGCCTCCGCCAGCGCCCGCTCCAGCGCCGCGCAGGTCTGAGCCAGAGCGGCCAGCTGGCCCTCTCCATCGTAGCTTCCCAGCACCTGGCCCAGGCCGTCCAGCAGGGCGAGCTCTTCCGCTTCCAGCAGCAGGGCGGGCTGACGCACCCCCGCCTTCCAGAGCTCGGCCAGGGACCGCTCCCCCAGACTGGAGAGTCCCTCCCGGCAACCGGCAAACAGCCCGTCGGCCGGAGGATCGGCCTGCCGGGAAAGCCGTTCCAGCAGTTCCGGCATTGGAGTCAGACGGAAGGAAAGCTCCCGCTCCATCAGCTCCAGCGCACCCAGGAGCGCCTGAAGCGCACGGGCCCGCTTTGTCAGCTGTCCCGCAGCGCAAAAGCCTGCAGCGGCGGTCCCCCCAGCCAGCAGCAGCACCCCCAGCAGCTTCAGCATCGTTCCAGCTCCTCTACCGAATAGCACCGCCGGCTCCCCTGCCGCCGGATGACCACCAGCCGGCGGAAGATCTGAGCCTCCAGCAGACGCCGGTACAGCACACGCCGGCGCAGATCCTCCAGCGAAGCCCCATGGGCGG
This sequence comes from Flavonifractor sp. DFI.6.63, assembly GCF_024462255.1. NCBI lineage: Bacteria > Bacillati > Bacillota > Clostridia > Eubacteriales > Oscillospiraceae > Flavonifractor > Flavonifractor sp. DFI.6.63. The sequence continues at coordinate 121,392 of NZ_JANGBE010000006.1, forward strand.
TACACAGAAGGGACACGCCGCAGTTGGCCGCCATCTCCAGCGCCGCGATATCCTCCGGCGCGGTGATCTCGTCCGCCGCCAGCGCCTGGGGGTTCATGCCCCGCAGGAGCATCAGAAGGCCCGCGCTTTTCGGACAGCCGTCCATGACGTCGGTGCGCCGCCCCACCCGGAATTGTGGGACGCCCTCGCATACGCCGGCCAGCTCGCCCCGTTCGTCGGCCACGCCCACCCGCCGGGCGGGGACCCCGTCTCCATCGGAGAGCGCCCGGATCAGGTCCCGCAGCAGCGTGGTCTTGCCCCAGCCGGGCGGCGAGAGGATCAGTGTGCTGAGCAGCTCCTCCCCCGCCCAAAGCCTGTCCAGGATCGGAGCGGCGATCCCGACCGCTTCCCGGGCGATCCGCAGAGCCAGCGAGGAGACCTGCCGCAGGTTCCACACCGCGCCGTCCTTTACCACACCGCTTCCGCAGATGCCCAGGCGGTGCCCGCCCCGGACGGTAAAAAAGCCGCTTCGCACCTGGGAGAGCGCCGTGTGGGCCGAGGCCTGGGTGGCGATCTCCAGCAGCAGGGCCAGTTCGGCCGTCCGAACGGGCCGTTCCCAGCCGGGCAGGGTGATCTCTCCCTCCGGCAGCACCAGGCTGACCGGCTGCCCCGCCCGCAGGCGGATTTCCTCCGTCCGCGCCTTCACGGCGTCGTCCAGCCGCTCCAGCGCACGGCGCTGTTCCGGCGGCAGCAGCGCCGCTGCCTGATGAAACCGCAGGATGTCCTTCTCATACATCACCATTCACGTCCTTCTTTCGTACTGGCACATCCTATGAACGCTCGTCCCACTTTATGACCGGCACGCAAAAAAACAAGCCGGTCCGCCTGGTGCGAGGCGGCCGGCATACCAAAAGCCGGAGGGCGCAGACTCCTTCGAGGAGTCTGCGCCCTCCGGCTTCAAGGCGCTTCCAGTTGGTTTAAAAGTCTCCGCCCGGGTCGAAGGGGGGCAGGTCCCGGCCCTGGGGGACGGCGTCTCCCTCGAACTCCAGTTCGTCGGGCACGCCCTCGGGCGCAGCGTCCACCATCCCCTGCTTGAACTGCATCTCCTGCCACTGCTCCTTGGTAATGAGCACCTGCCGGGGCTTGGAGCCCTCAAAGGGCCCCACGACGCCCTTCTCCTCCATCTGATCCACCAGACGGGCGGCCCTGGAATAACCGAGCTTGAGCCGCCGCTGGAGCATGGAGACCGAGGCCATACCGGTCTCTACCACCACCTCGATGGCGGCGGGGAGCAGTTCGTCATAATCGTCCCCCACCTCTTCGGGCGCGGAGCCGCCCACGCCCTTGCTTCCCTTCTCCTTCTCGGCGGCGTGCTGTTCGATCTCATGGATGATCTCATCCGAATATTCCGCGCTGCCGCTGTTTTCCTTGATAAAGCCCACCACGGCGGCCACCTCCTCGTCGGAGATCAGGCAGCCCTGGACCCGCTGGGGCTTTCCGGTCCCCAGGGGAAAATAAAGCATGTCGCCCCGGCCCACCAGCTTTTCCGCGCCGGTGGTGTCCAGGATGATGCGGGACTCCAAACTGGAGGCCACCGCGAAAGCGATGCGGCTGGGGATATTCGCCTTCATCAGCCCGGTAATCACGTCGGCGGAAGGCCGCTGGGTGGCAATGATCAGGTGCATCCCCGCGGCGCGGCCCATTTGAGCCACCCGACAGATGGATTCCTCCACCTCCTTGGCCGCCACCAGCATCAGATCGGCCAGCTCGTCGATGACCACCACGATCTGCGGCATCTTCTCCATGCCCTCGGTCTTGGCGGCATGCGCGTTGTAGCTGGCCAGATCCCGCACCCCGATCTCGGAGAAGGAACGGTAGCGCTTCATCATCTCCACCACGGCCCACTGAAGCGCCCCGGCGGCCTTTTTCGGGTCGGTGACCACCGGAATCAGCAGGTGCGGGATCCCGTTGTAGATGCCCAGCTCCACCATCTTGGGGTCCACCATGATCAGGCGTACCTCCTCCGGCGTAGCCTTATAGAGCAGGGAAATGATCAGGGAGTTGGTGCATACCGATTTACCCGAGCCGGTGGTACCCGCGATCAGCAGATGGGGCAGTTTGGCAATGTTGCCTACGATGCAGTTGCCCCCGATATCCTTGCCCACGGCAAAGGCCACCTTGGAGGGGTTGTCCCGGAACGCCCGGGAATCGATGACCTCGTGGATGTGTACCGGAGAGACCAGCTTGTTGGGCACCTCGATGCCCACCATGGAGATCTTGTCCGGGATAGGGGCGATCCGCACGCCGGTGGCTCCCAGCGCCAGGGCGATATCGTCGGCCAGATTGGTCAGCTTGTTCAGCCGCACACCCTGATCCAGCTCCACCTCATACCGGGTCACCGAGGGTCCTCGGGTCACATTGGCAATGTTGGCGTCGATGCCGAAGGAGCGGATGGTATCCGACAGACGGACCTGGTTGGCCCGCAGCTCCCCGGCTACGTCGCTGGCGGAGAGACCGCTCCCCTCTTTCAGCAGGGAGACCGGCGGATATTGATAGACGGGGGGGCCGCTCTCCAGATTTTTTGCAATATCCTGGGCCACCTCCGCGGCGGCCTGGGCGGTCTCTCCCTTCTTTCCCTTGCCCACGGCGGGCTCCCGTTCGATCTCCGGCATGGGCGGCATGGGGACCGGTTCCGGTGCGGGGCCATGCTCCGGCACGGGTTCCGCCTGCGCCGGAGCCAACTCCGCCGCCGCAGGCGGCATGGGCGGGACCGGCGCCGCGGGCGCGGCAGGCCCGTCCGCCGGAACGGAGGCCTCCCCGGCCAGTACCTGATCCGGCGTCGGCACGGAAGGCCTGCGGTTGAAGAACCGCTCCTTCTTGGCCACCGGCTCCACTTCAGCGGGCTTCCCTGCCAGCGGACCGTCGTCCACTGGAATATCGATCTCCGCCCTGCGCCGGGACGTGGCGCCCGCGGCAGCGGATGCGGCCGTCTCTTTCACCCGGCGGCGGCGCTCCCTGGGGGCGGGCTCAGGCAGTTCTTCCTCCTCATACTCGGCCCGGGGACGGGACCGCACAGCGTCCACCACGTCCGCCGGCGTCACATGGAAGGCAGCCATCACCATAAGGATGGCCGCCAGTACGAAAATGACTCCCGCGCCCGGCTTGCTGAACACCGCCGTCAGGGCTAGGGCAATGACGCCGCTGACCAGGCCGCCGCTCTGGAGGGCCTGTCCCTGCGTCCACAGGCTCTTGACCAGCGCCATGCTCCAGACGTATTCCCCCCTTGCCAGGATCAGGTGCAGCAAACAGCCCGTCAGCACCGGCGTCAGCAGTGCGCACCACACCCGCAGGCGCACCGGGCGTCCCCGGTGGAACGCCAGGATACCGCTGGCGATGAGAAGCATGGGGGACAGCAGCCAATAGCCGTAGCCAATCAGTCCCTTGACGGTACCGCAGAAAAAGTCCACGAAGATGGCCTCAATGGGAACGTACCCGAACGCGGCAAAAATGGCCAGCAGCAGGCACACCACGGCCCCGACCTCCCGCCGGACGGGTTTCGGGGGCGGCGGCGCTTTTTTCCGCGTGGTCGTACTGCGGGCGGCAGTGCTTGTCCGCTTCCCGCCCGTGGTCTTCTTTTGTGCTGTGGCCATTGCGCATCAGTCCTTTCGAGGATTTGGAGCCGAAAACGGCCCCGGCATACCGGCCGCCGGGGCCGCAGCTGAACTCAGTGGAGCACCGCCATCTTCACGATCCCGGCGATCAGGCTGCCAAGGCCCACGCCCCAGCAGTAATAGGCAAACTTTCCGAACTTGCCCTGGTCGGCCAGCAGCTTCACCAGCCGGATGGCGAAATAGCCCACGACCGCGGCCACCACAACGCCCACCAGGTAGACCGGCAGCAGGCTGTGATCAAAACCGGTTTCCAGCGCGCTCTTCAGGGAGAGGATGTTGGCCCCCAGCACGGCGGGCAGGGACATCAGAAAGGAAAAGCGCACGGCAAAATTCCGGTCAAAGCCCCGCAGCATGCCCACGGAGATGGTGGTACCGGAGCGGGAGAGCCCGGGAATGACGGCGATGGCCTGTCCGCAGCCCACGATGAGCGCGTCCGCCACCGTGGCATTTTTCGCACTCTTGCGGCCATGGGCCAGCCGGTCGGAGAAAAAGAGGATAAAGCCGGTGGCGATCAGGGCGCAGGAAACCAGGATCACATTGGAGAACAGGGACTCCAATGCGTCCTGAAAGAGGACCATCACGAACAGCGGCAGCGTGGCCACGATGATGAGCATCACCAAACGCCGGGCCGGAGGCGGCGTTGCGCCCGTCCCCTTCTTCCCGGCCAGGGAGGCGATCCCGAGAAAGAATTCCCGGATCATCTCCACGATGTCCCGCCAGTAGACCAAACACACGGAGACCAGCGTGCCGAAATGGAGCAGGACGGTGAAAAACAGGTGGCTTTCTTCCACGTTTTCCATGCCGAAAAAGGCCTGGAACAGGGCCAGGTGGCCAGAACTGGAGATGGGCAGGAATTCAGCCACCCCCTGGATGATCCCCATAAGGATCGACATCAAATAAGTCAAATCAGTTACCTCCATCATCAGGCATACGGACCGCTTTGGACATACAGTAGTATATTAACACAAGGCGCGGGATATTTCCATCCTTTTTCACCGTTCGGGAGACAGACAAGCGCACGGTGCGTCCGGTCAGGGACGCACCGTGCGCTGCAAAGCGCTCTATACGACGTGGCTGCGCAGAACCCCGATCCCCTGGATCGCGACCTCCACCGTGTCGCCCGGCTTCATCGCCCCGATGCCCGCGGGGGTGCCGGTGGTCACCACGTCGCCGGGCTCCAGCGTCATGGACGCGGTGATGAAGGCCAGCAGCTCCGGAATCCGGGTCATAAACTGGGATGTGTTCCCCGACTGGACCACCGTACCGTTGAGCCGTGTCTCCAGCTCCAGCGCCGAAGGGTCTACCTCATCGGTGACCAGCGGGCCCACGGGGGCGAAGCCGTCCATACTCTTGCCTCGGGTCCACTGTCCGTCGCTCTTTTGCACATCACGGGCGGTCACGTCATTGAGACAGGTATAGCCCAGGATGTACCGGGCATACTCCTCCGCCTTCACGTCTTTCGCCCGTTTCCGGATCACAAAGGCCAACTCCCCTTCGTAGTCCAGCCGCCCCACAAAGGCAGGGGCGTGGACCTCCCCCTCCGGGCGGTTGAGCGTATTGGGGGCTTTGAGGAACAGGATGGGACGTTCCGGCACCCCGTCCCCCATCTCGACGGCATGATCATAATAGTTTTTCCCTACACAGACGATCTTGGTGGGCGCGCAGGGGGCCATCAGACGGCAGTCCGCCAGAGGCAGGCTTTTCCCGTCATAGCAGATCCCATCAAAGGGCGGCGCGGCCAGAGTGCGTACCAGATCGCCCTGGAGCACGCCCCACACGCTGCCGCCGTCCCGCTCCAACTTCACGTATTTCATAAATGCTCCCCCGCATGCGCCAGGATCAGTTCCAGCAGCTCCTGCTTTCCGTCTCCCTTTTCTGCTGAAAAGGGGATCACCTTTACAGTTTCGTCCAGGCCAAGCGTCTCCCGAATCCGGGCCAGGTTGGACGCGATCTCGCTCTTTTTCAGCTTATCCAGCTTGTTGGCCACGACCGCGAAGGGACGGCCGCTGCCCTGGAACCACTCCGCCATGGTCTGGTCGTCTGCGGTTGGCTTGTGCCGGGCGTCCACGATCATCATGCCCAGGGTCATCAGCGTATTGTCGGAAAACCACTCCTCCATCAGGCGTCCCCAGCGCTCACGCTCCCCCTTGGAGACCTTGGCATAGCCATAGCCGGGCAGATCCACCAGATAGAATTTCTCATCGATGAGGAAATAGTTGATGTGGGTGGTCTTCCCCGGCGCCGCGCCGACCCGCGCGAGATTCTTCCGATTCAAAAGCCGGTTGATGACCGACGACTTGCCCACATTGGAGCGGCCCGCGAAAGCCACCTGGGGCAGGCGGTCCCGAGGGAAATCGGACGCCTTGGCGGCAGAACGGACAAACTCCGCCTTTTGCAGATTGACGCTCATATTCGCTCCTTTACTGCTTGAAGCTGGGGAGATTCTGCCCCTGAGCGGCGTTTTCCACGGGCCGCGCCCGGAGCAGTCCTTCCTCCCGCCCGCCCAGGTCCAGCGCCTGGGCCAGCACCGCGTCCACCTGCTCCACGGGAATAAACTGCAGGGCGGCGCGGACGGTCGGATCGATCTCCTCCAGATCCTTTTGGTTATCCATGGGTAAGAACACCGTCTTGATCCCATTGCGGTAGGCGGCCATGGTCTTCTCCTTCAAGCCGCCGATGGGAAGCACACGCCCCCGCAGCGTAACTTCGCCCGTCATCGCGATTTCACGCTTCACCGGAGCCCCGGTGAGAGCGGAAACCATGGCGGTAGTGATCGCGATGCCGGCGGAGGGGCCGTCCTTGGGGACCGCTCCCTCGGGGAAGTGGACGTGCAGGTCTTTGGTCTTATAGAAATCGGCTTCAATGCCCAGCGTGGCCGCCCGGCTGCGGATATAGGAGAGCGCCGCATGGGCGGACTCCTTCATTACATCGCCCAGGTTGCCGGTGAGCTCCACCTTGCCGGAGCCGGGGACCACGTTGACCTCCACCTCCAGGATCTCGCCGCCCACGCTGGTCCAGGCCAGGCCGTTGACCACCCCCACCTGCTCCATACGGGGCAGGCGCTCCGGGTGGAACCGGCGCACGCCCAGGAATTCTTCCAAAGTGTCTCCTGTAACGCGAACCGACTTTACACCATTGGAGACCAGACGCATAGCGGCCTTGCGGCACAGGGCGGCCAGCTGCCGCTCCAGCACGCGCACACCGGACTCGCGGGTATAGCCCCGGATGATCTCCCGGATGGCGTCGTCGGTCACCTTCATCTGAGCGGGGCGAAGGCCGTGGCGCCTGCGCTCTTTGGGCAGCAGATGGTCCCTGGCAATCTGGAGCTTCTCCTCATCGGTATAGCTGGTCAGCTCGATGATCTCCATCCGGTCCAGCAGGGGCCGCGGAATGGTGTCCGTGGTGTTGGCCGTGGTCAGGAAAAGCACGTCGGACAAATCGAAGGGGACCTCCAGAAAATGATCCCGGAAGGTACTGTTCTGCTCGGCATCCAATACCTCCAGCAGGGCCGAGGAGGGATCGCCCCGCTGGTCGTTGCCCAGCTTGTCGATCTCATCCAGCAGCAGGAGCGGATTGGATGTGCCCGCCTGGCGCACTGCCTCGATGATACGTCCCGGCATGGCGCCCACATAGGTCTTCCGGTGGCCGCGGATCTCGGCCTCATCATGGACGCCGCCCAGGGAAATCCGCGCCATCTTCCGGTGCAGCGCCCGTGCCACGCTCATGGCGATGGAGGTCTTGCCCACGCCCGGAGGGCCTACCAGGCAGATGATCTGCCCTTTCAGTTCCGGCGCCAGCTGCTTGACCGCCAGAAATTCAAGGATACGCTCCTTTACCTTTTCCAGGCCGTAATGGTCGGCGTCCAGCACCTTGCGGGCTGCGGCCACATCGACGCGCTCCCTGGTCTTTTTGCCCCAGGGCAGCTCCAGACACACGTCCAGGTAGTTGCGGATGACGGTGGCCTCGGCAGAGCCGAAAGGCTGTTTTTCCAGGCGCCCTACTTCTTTCAGCAGCTTTTCCGCCACCTCGCCGGGGAGCTTTGCATGGGCGATCTTCCGGCGATATTCCGTCAGCTCGCTGTCGCTGCCCGGATTCTCCTCCCCCAGCTCCTGCTGGATGACCTTCATCTGCTCCCGCAGGAAATAGTCCCGCTGGCTGCGGGTGAGCTGGTCCCGGACCTTTCCCTGCATATCCTGCTCCAGCTCCAGGATCTCCACCTCCCGGCGGAGCGTGCGGCAGAGCAGTTCCAGGCGCCGGACGGGACGCAGCTCCTCCAGCACCGCCTGCTTGTCGCCGGTGCGCATTGCCAGGTTCTGGGCAATATAATCGGCAATATAGCCCGGGTCTTCGCTGGCCAATACGGACAGGAGGATATCCGGCGTCATCTTGGGGGCCAGCTCGATATAGCGCTCAAACAGCTCATAGGTTTGGCGGATCAGCGCCTCAGTCCGGGCGGAGCGCTTCACCGGTTCCTCGGGCCGGATCTCCTCCACCTCCGCCATCAGATAGGGACTGGTTTGGGGCAGGCTGTGCATCCGCCCCCGGCTGACCCCCTCCACCATCACCCGCACGTTGTCCCCGGGCAGGCGGAGGATCTGGCGTACGTTACAGATGGTTCCAATGGTGTAAAGGTCGTTCAGCTGCGGGCTCTCCACAGAGAGGTCACGCTGAGCGACCAGGAAAACCGGCTGCCCGGTGGTCATGGCCTCATCCAGCGCTTTGATCGACGCCTCACGCCCCACGTCGAAGTGGAGCAGCATATTGGGGAATACGGTCAGGCCCCGCAAGGCAAGCGCAGGCATGGTGACCGGCAGATTCGATTCCATGAACATTCACTTCCTCTCGGAAAACAGGAATAGATGCCACAGTGGGGCGAGGGAACCTCCCCCGCCCCGCTGGTATCCAGATGGCTTTCGTTACGATACGTTCCCCCGCAGCGCAGTGCCGCCCTGTTCGGCGCGCAGGGCAGCGCCGCCCAGGCGGGGCCGCTCGGTGCGCTCAGGATCATGCTCGACGGCGGGCGGCACGTGATCCGCTACGCTCTCCGGCGTGATGGTGACCTTGGTAATGGTGGGGTCGGAAGGTACGTCGTACATCACCCGGGTCATGACCTCCTCCAACACGGCCCGCAGTCCCCGGGCGCCGATCCCGCGCTCGATGGCCTGGTCCGCAGCCGCTTCCAGCGCGGCGGGCTGGAACTCCAGATCCACCATATCGTACTCCAGCAGCTTCTGGTACTGCTTGACCAGGGCATTTTTGGGCTGTGTGAGGATACGTACCAGCTGCTCTTTGTTCAGGGCGCTGAGGGTCGTGATGACCGGCAGGCGGCCCACCAGTTCCGGGATGATACCGAACTTCAGCAGATCGTGGGGCTGGACCTGCTTGAAGACAGCGGTATTGTCCTTCTCACGCTTCCGCTGAATCTCCGCGCCGAAGCCGATGGTCTTCTTATCCAGCCGCTGCTCGATGATCTTTTCCATCCCGTCAAACGCGCCGCCGCAGATAAAGAGGATATTTTTGGTGTTGATCTGAATGAATTCCTGATGGGGGTGCTTGCGCCCGCCCTGGGGCGGGACGTTGGCCACGGTACCCTCCAGGATCTTCAGCAGAGCCTGCTGCACGCCCTCGCCGGATACATCCCGGGTGATGGAGGTATTCTCGCTCTTGCGGGCAATCTTGTCGATCTCGTCTACATAGATGATGCCCCGCTCCGCCAGCTCCACATCATAGTCGGCGGCCTGCACCAGACGCAGCAGGATGTTTTCCACGTCGTCGCCCACGTAGCCTGCCTCGGTCAGCGTGGTGGCGTCGGCGATGGCGAAGGGCACCTTCAGGATGCGGGCCAGGGTCTGGGCAAAGAGCGTCTTGCCGCAGCCGGTTGGCCCCATGAGCAGAATGTTGCTCTTTTGCAGCTCCACATCCTCCCCGCCGCCGAAGTAAATGCGCTTATAGTGGTTGTACACGGCAACGGACAGGGCGACCTTGGCGTCCTCCTGTCCGATGATATACTGGTCCAGGACATCACGGATCTCCCGGGGCGTGGGGATCACGTCCGGGATATCGGGAGAAAACGGCTCCTCCGGGTCGTAGGTGTCGTCCAGGATGCTCATGCACAGATGGACGCACTCGTTGCAGATGTAGGCGCCCGGGCCTGCGATGATACGGTTCACCTGCTCCTGATGCTTGCCGCAGAAAGAGCAGCGGACCGATTTGTTGCGTTCGTCGTTTTTCGGCATTGTGTTACCTCAACTCAAAAAGGTTCCGGAACCCCCGTTCCAACCGGCGCGCGGAGGGTGACGGAGGCGGTTTCCGGGAGAAGACCGCAAGGGAGCGGGGCCGATGGCATCCCCGCTCCCCTATGATTCGATCAGCGCTGATAGATGACCTTGTCGATCAGGCCGTATTCCTGGGCCTCCTCGGCAGACATGAAGTTGTCCCGCTCGCAGGCGGCGGTAACCTCCTCCACACTTTTACCGGTGTTGCCGGCCAGGATGTGGTTCATACGCTTTTTGATGATCTCCAAGCGCTTCAGATGGATCGCCATATCGGTGATCTGGCCCTGGGTGCCGGCAGAAGGCTGATGGATCATGATCTCGGCGTTGGGCAGCGCCAAACGCTTGCCCTTGGCGCCGGAGGACAGCAGAAACGCGCCCATGCTGGCGGCCATACCGATGCAGATGGTGGAAACGTCACACTTGACGTACTGCATGGTGTCGTAAATGGCCATACCGTCGGTGACGGAGCCGCCGGGGCTGTTGATGTAGAACTGGATATCCTTATCCGGGTCCTGGGCTTCCAGATACAGCAGCTGGGCCACCACCAGGCTGGCCGTGGTCGCGTTGACCTCCTCGCCCAGGAAGATAATGCGGTCGTTGAGCAGCCGGGAGAAAATATCATAAGACCGCTCGCCCCGGTTGGTCTGCTCTACTACATAGGGAACTAAGCTCATGGTTTTGGATCTCCTTTTATTTGATGTCGGAGCCGGCTGCCCGGCTCTGACCATCCCACCACCGGCGGGCAGTCACACACCACAGTATGCCCGCCGTACGGCAACTTATTCCTCTGCCTTGCCCTCGTCCACAGAAGCCTCTTCTTCCTCCGCCTTCTTGGCGGTCTTCTTCCGGGCCGTGGTCTTCTTGGGCTTCTCCTCGTCCCCGCCGGCCGGCTCTTCTTCCTCCGCCTTCTTGGCGGTCTTCTTGGCGGCCTTCTTCTTGGCAGCCGGCTTGCCCTGCTTGGCGCTGTCCAGGATCACGCGCTCCGCCTTCCGGTCCAGCAGCTCCTTCCGGACATCGTCGGCGGAGAGGTTGGTCTTCGCCTCTTCCTCGCTGACCTTGTACTGCTCGGCCAGGCGCTTGTACTCCGCATCCAGCTCCTCGTCGGTGATCTCCAGCGCCTCGGCCGCGGCTACGGCGCTCAGCGCCAGTTCACGGCGGACCCGCTCCAGGGCGGCGGTCTTGGCCTGCTCGCGCATAATGTCCATATTCATGCCGGTCATGGCCAGATACTGCTCAAAGGGGATGCCCTGGGCCTGGATGCGCTGAGCCATATCGTTGACGAGCTGCTCGGCGCGGAAGTCCACCATCGCGTCGGGGATCTCCACTTCCATATTGTCCATGACCTGGGTCATGATCGCTTCCTCAAAGTCCCGCTGGGCCTGGGTCTGGCGGCGCTCCCTGAGCTTGTCGGCCAGATCCTTCCTGAAGTCGGGCAGGGTATCGAACTCGGACACGTCCTTGGCAAACTCGTCGTCCACCGCAGGCTCCTGCTTCTCCTTGACCTCGTTGACCTTCACCTTGAAGACCACGGCCTTGCCGGCCAGATCCTCGTGATAATCCTCGGGGAAGGTGATATCCAGCTCCTTCTCGTCGCCCGCCTTGGCGCCCACCAGCTGCTCCTCGAAGCCGGGCACGAAGGAACCGGAGCCCAGCTCCAGGCTGTGGCCCTCGGCCTTGCCGCCTTCAAAGGGCACGCCGTCCTGAAAGCCCTCGAAATCAATGACCACGGTATCGCCGTTTTTGGCCTCCCGCTCCACGGTGACCACACGGGTAGCGCGGCTGATAAAGGGCTTGAGCTCATTGTCGATGTCCTCGTCGGAGATGGTGACCTCGTTCTTCTCGGCCGTCAGGTCCTTATAGTCGCCCAGCTTGACCTCGGGACGAACGGTGACCACAGCCTTGAAGGTCAGCCCCTCCTTGCCCACGTCCACGATCTCCACCTTGGGCCAGGCAACGGCGTCCAGCTTCTCCTGCTCGATCGCCTGGGCATAGGCCTCAGGATAGATTTCGTTGATAGCGTCCTCATAGAACACGCCGGAGCCGTACATCCCCTCGATGATCTTTCGGGGGGCATGGCCCTTACGGAAGCCGGGCACGCTGATATTGCCGCGCTGCTTCTTGTAGACCTTCTCGACGGCGGCTTCGAATTCCTCCTTGCCCACCTCGATGACCAACTCGACCGTGCTCTTCTCCTGTTTCTCGACGCTCTTGACATTCATGTTGTTTACTTCCTCCTGTCAGGCCCCGGAGCGCCGCTTTCGCGCCAACGGTGCCATCTTTCGCGTTATCCGCTCTATACTATCAGATATGCAGGAAAATTTCCATACTTTTTTTGCATTATTCGCAGATTTTTTGTGGGCGGAAGCCCAGGTAGTCGGCGGAAACCAGATGATATTCCACCGCGCCGTACCGCCCCTCCACCGCCAGCTTATGGCTGCCGCCGTGGAGATGGCCGTAATAGCAGCGCTCCACGCCGTACTGCTCCAGAAGGGCAAGGATCTCCGGACAGGTATAGCCCTGATAGCAGGGCGGGTAGTGGAGAAAGCACAGCTTCGGCCGCTCCCCCGCCGCCTTCAGGGAGGCCTCCAGGCGGATCAGTTCCCGCTTGAAGACCTTCTGTTCCCCCTTTTCCTCATAAAACCAGCCCCGGGTTCCGCACAGGGCATATTCCCCGTATTCATAGCAGTTATTGTGAAGGATATTCAGGCTTTTCCAGCCGTGCTCCGCAAAAAAGCGGTTCATTTTTGCGGAGGTATTCCACCAGTAATCGTGGTTTCCCTTCAGCAGCAGCTTGCGGCCCGGCAGCGCGTCCAGAAAGGCAAAATCCCGCGCCCCTTCCTCCAGGCCCATGGCCCAGGACAGATCGCCGCAGAGCACTACCGTGTCCTCCGGCCGCACTGCCCGGAACCCCTCTCTCAGCTTATCCACATACCCTTCCCAGCCGCCGCCGAACACATCCATGGGCTTATCGGAGGCCAAAGAGAGGTGGGTATCCCCGATCGCGTACAGGGCCATCTTATTTCAGCAGCTCCAGGACCTGGTCCACCATATGGTCCTTCTCCACGTTCTGTGCAAAGCGTACGCTCTTGTCCTTCAATCCGGCCAGCGGCGCGGGGGCGGCCACGCCCGTCCGGGCGGAGAGCTGTTCCAGAATGGCGGTGCCCTGCTCCAGCTCCGTAACGCCCAGAGCGCCCAGCACGCTGTCGCAGAACTTGAACGGACTGGCGGTAGAGGCCACCAGAGCCGGCGATGCATCCCCCGTCTCCTTTCGGTACTGGTCCAGTACCTCGAAGGCGACGGCCGTGTGGGGGTCGATCAGATACTTATGCTCGTTCCACATGCGGCCGATGACCTGCTGGGTACGCGTGTCGTCGCAGTACCCGGCGGCAAAGAGCTTGCCCAGCTTATCCCTGAGGACGGGACTCACCTCGTAGCGGCCCTCCTGGTTCAATTGGGCCATATAATCCCGCACCTCGGCGTCGTCATGGCCGGTGAGGGCGAAGAGCAGCCGCTCCAGATTGGAGGAGATGAGGATGTCCATGGAGGGGGACATGGTATTATAAAAGGTGCGGTTACGGTCATATACGCCGGTGCGCAGAAAATCGGTCAGCACATTGTTGGAATTGGAGGCACAGATCAGCTTTCCGATGGGCACGCCCATGGTCTTTGCATAATAGGCGGCCAAGATGTTGCCGAAATTTCCGGTGGGCACGCATACGTTCAGCGCTTCGCCCTTCTGGAGCTTCCCATCCCGCATCAGGTCGCAGTAAGCGGAGATGTAGTAGACGATCTGCGGCAGGACGCGGCCCCAGTTGATGGAATTGGCGGAGGAGAGAAAGAAGCCGCGCCCGGCCAGCTGCTCCCGCAGAGCGGGGTCGGCGAAGAGACGCTTCACGCCGGTCTGGGCGTCGTCGAAATTGCCCACTACGGAGCACACGCCCACGTTTTCGCCCTCCTGGGTGACCATCTGCAGCTGCTGGATGGCGGACACGCCGTCCTTGGGATAGAAGACAAGGATACGGGTCTTCTCCACATCCTTGAAGCCCTCCAGCGCGGCCTTGCCCGTGTCGCCGGAGGTCGCCACCAGGATGCACACCGTCTTCTCCTCCTGGTTCTTCACCAGCGCGGCGGAAAGCAGGTGGGGCAGCATCTGCAGCGCCATATCCTTGAACGCGCAGGTGGGGCCGTGCCACAGTTCCAGGCAGTAGGTGTTCCCGTCCACGTCCCGGACCGGAGCCACCGCCTTCACATCGAACTTATCCGGCCCATACGCCCTGGAGGCAAAAGCCGAGAGCTCGGAAGAGGTGAAATCATCCAAAAAGCTCCCCATGACATAGACGGCCCGCTGCTGATAGGACATGTCCCGCATGGTCTCCAGGGCGTTCTGGGACAGCTTGGGGAAGACCTCCGGGGTCATCAGTCCCCCGTCTGCAGCCAGTCCCTGGGCGATGGCCTGGGCGGCCGTGCGCCGGTCCTCCTTGTTTCTCGTGCTCACATAGTACATACTTCGCTCACTACCCTCATTAGATTCTCGAAAAACAGAGCGCGCAAAAGCGCCTCGCTGTAATTTCGCTGCAAAAGCCGTTCCCAGAGCCGGTCCAGGTCCTGGATGCCTTTGATCCCTTCCGGCAGGAGGGAACAGCCGTCCAGATCGCCGCCCAGGCAGACGTTTTGTTCGCCCCCCAGTTCCAGCCAATGCTCCAGATGGGCCACGACCGTATCCACGTCCGCCCGTTCCCCCAGGAAGCGGGCATACAAATTCAGCCCGGCCACGCCGTTGTGGTCTATTATGGCAGTAAATTGCGCGTCGGTCAAGCTTCTGGGGTGAGAAAATACGGCTCTGGAATTGGAATGGCTGGCCAAAAACGGGCCGTCTACCCGCTCCGCCACGTCCCAGAAGCCCGGGTCGGACAGGTGGGAGACGTCTACCAGCATACCAAGCCGCCCCATTTGGTCCACAAACGCGCGGCCCTGGGCGGACAGGCCCCGGTCCGTCTCCTCGGCATTGCTCCCGGAGAGGTCGTTGGCGTGGTTCCAGGTGAGGTTCACCGCCCGCACGCCCAGACGCCAGGCCTCCTCCAGCCGCTCCAGAGAGCAGTCCAGCAGTTCCCCGCCCTCGGCGGACAAAAAGGCCGCGGTCTTCCCGGCGGCAAAGGCGTCCGCCGCCTGGTCCGCCGTGCGGCAGTGGACGACCCGGTCGCGGTTCTCCGCCATCTCCCGCTGGAACACGGCGTACTCCTCCCGGAACAGCTCCCCCAGCCGCAAGCGCCGCAGATCCCTGCCCGGGAAGTCCTCCGCCGCGCCGAAGAGGGCAAAAAACTGGGCGTAGCGGCGGTATTTGCCCGCGCGTTCCAGATCCACATGGCCCTCGTTCCTCCGCAGGCTCCCGCCGTATAAGTAACGCTGAAGGATCGTGTCGCAGTGCCCGTCAAACAGATCGATGGTGCTGTGCATGGTCCCTGCCACCCCTTTCAAAAGGCGTTTAAGACATATTGTATTTGAGGGCGCTCCGTGCCCAGGCCCCGGGGCGCGTAGACCTCCGCCACATCAAACCGGGGCTGGAGACCGCCGGCCGGATGCTCTGCCAGCCAGCACTCCGCCGTGATACGCAGCTTCTCCTGCTTCCGCCGGTCCACAAAAGCCCGCGCCGGGGCAAAGGCGCCGCTTTTCCGCAGCTTTACCTCTACAAACGCCAAATAACGCCCGTCCTCCGCGATCAGGTCGATCTCGCCGAAGCGGGAACGATAGCCCGCAGCTACGATACGCCAGCCCCGCCTTCGCAGGTCTTCCGCCACCAGGGCCTCCCCCCAGCGGCCCAGCAGCTTTGCCTCTGCCCCGCTCACAGCTTTTTTAAAAAAGTCCTGCGGTGGATGGGACAGGGGCCGTATTTCCGCAGCAGCTCATAATGACGGCGGGTTGGGTAGCCTTTATGGCGCTCAAACTCATATTCCGGATAGCGCCGGGCCATCTCCTCCATATAGCGGTCCCGGCTGACCTTGGCCAGGATCGAGGCCGCAGCGATGGAGGCCGACAGGCTGTCTCCCTTTACAATCGCGCGGTGGGGCGTGGTGATCGCCGCCGCCCTGCCGCGATCCCGGTTTCCGTCGATCAGGGCAAAGTCTGCGGCCGGGGCAAGCCCGTCGATGGCCCGCTGCATGGCCAGTATCCGGGCGCTGAGGATATCGGTCTCGTCGATCTCCCGTTCATCCGCCCAGGCCACCGCCCAGGCCGACGCCTGTTCCCGGATGCGGTCAAAGAGGCGTTCCCGGCGCTTTGGGCTTACCTGCTTGGAGTCGTTGAGTCCCTCCAGCTTCCATTCCGGCGGCAGGATCACCGCCGCGGCATAGACCGCGCCGGCCAGAGGGCCGGCCCCGGCCTCATCCACACCGCAGACCAGCGCTGCGCCTTCCGCCCAGCAGGCCCGTTCCGGTTCCCACAGATCCATCGCGTCTCCCTCACTCCACCGGCGGAAGTTCCAGCGTAATATTTCCTAACGTTCCAGACCGGTATTCGTCCAGCAGTACCTTGGCCATGCGCTCCGTATCCACCTCGCCGCCGGAGATGAGGAAGCCACGCTTACGGCCGCAGGCTTCCAACAGCTCCCACCCCTGCCCGGACAGGTCCGCCGGGATCTGATACCGCTGCTCCAGCGCATTGGGGTAGCGTGCCGCCAACAGCTCCAGCAGGCGGCAGGCCAGTGTTTCCGCGTCCATGACCTCGTCCTTCACCGCACCGGTAAAGGCCAGGTGCAGCCCGGTGGCCTCATCCTCGAACTTCGGCCACAGGATTCCGGGAGTATCCAACAGATCCAGTCCCGCATCCACGCTGACCCACTGCCTGCCCCGGGTGACGCCGGGCCGGTTCCCCGCCTTGGCGGATTTCCGCTTTGCCACCTGATTGATGAAGGTGGACTTGCCCACGTTGGGTACCCCCACTACCATCACCCGGATGGGGCGGCCTACCATCCCTTTGGCCTTCCACTGCTCCAGCTTCTCTTTCATTGCATTTTTTATGGTAATGGAAAACTGGTTGACACCCTTTCCATCCCTGGCGTTGGTCTCCAGTACCGCCCATCCCCGCTCCCGAAACCAGGCGCACCAGGCCCTCGTCCCCGCAGGATCGGCCTGATCGGCCCGATTGAGTACGATCAGGCGGGGCTTCTCCCCCACCAGCTCGTCCAGATCCGGGTTCCGGCTGGAGACGGGGATGCGTGCATCAATGACCTCGGCCACCAGATCCACCAGCTTCAGGTCTGCCTGGATCTGCCGCCGGGTCTTGGTCATATGGCCGGGATACCATTGGATGTTCATGCTCCAGCCTCCTTTTTTGCTAATTTTAATATTATACACAATATCTGGTGGTTTGAAAAGGGGGAGAACAGCAAAAAAGCGGGGGCCTCCCCCCGCTTTTTTGCTGTAATATCCTTATTTGAGCCAACCGATGGAGACGCACCGGCTGTCGCCGTACCAGGTCACGTTCCGGCCCAGGCCCTCGAACAGGGCGCGTACCGCCACATAATCCACGCCGTCTACGGTCTTGACGGGCAGCTTGATGGACTTGCCGTTCAGGGTGACCAGCATGCTGGCGCCGTCGGCGCGCTTCTCCGCGCTGATGCCGTTGATCACATCGTTGAGCGGCACATAGATCTTGCCCGGCTCTACGATCAGCTCGCTGTTAAAGGTCAGGGGCAGGCCATTCCACATGATGGTGGGAACAGAGGTATCCTTCTGATAGACCACTTCGCCGCCGGAGACGGTCAGCAGCGCCTGGATGTCCTTGATATCCTCCTCCGGGCAGGTCATGTAGTCCCGGTCGATGACCACGAAGTCGGCCAGCTTGCCAACCTCCAGGGAGCCCTTGAGGTCCTCGTTGAACTCACCGTAGGCGGGCCAGTTCGTATAGGAGCGCAGGGCCTCCTCGCGGGTCATGCACTGCTCGGGGTGCCAGCCCTCGGGGGGCTCGCCCAGGCGGCTCTTGCGGGTCACCGCCGCATAGAGGCTGTGATAGGGGTTGACCAGTTCCACCGGGGCGTCCGTTCCGTTGATGATAATGCTGCCGCTGTCGATGATGGTCCGCCAGGCATAGGCGCCCTTGATGCGCTCGGTGCCGATGCGGTCCTCGGCCATCAGCATGTCAGAGGTGGCGTGGGTGGTCTGCATGGAGGGCAGAACCCCCATATTGATGGCCCGCTGGATGTCGTCCAGGGTCAGGATCTGGAAATGCTCGATCCGCAGGCGGTGGTCCTCTCTGGGGTTCTCCGCCAAGACCTTTTCATAGCAGTCCAGAAGCTGGTGGTTGGCCGCGTCGCCGATGGCGTGGCTGCCCATCTGGTAGCCGTTCTCATAGGCCAGCTTCACCAGAGCATACATCTCGTCATCGGTATAGCGGTTGTTGCCGGTATGACCGGCCCGGTCGCTGTAATCCTCCAGCATGGCGGCGGAGCGGGCACCCAGAGAGCCGTCGCTGAACAGCTTGACCGCCCGCACGTCCATGTGGTTGTTGTACAGGCCGCCCTGAGGCGCGGTGGTGCGCAGGTAGTCGGCCTGCTCGCCCTCTGTGGAGGACAGGGACATCAGCAGATAGGAGCGCAGTTTGAGCTGTCCGCTCTCGTACAGCGGCCTGTAAACCTCGTTCAGGTACTCCACGGAGGTACCGGCGTTCATGGCAGAGGTCAGGCCGTAGGAGAACAGCTGCTCCTGGGCCATCAGCAGGGCATCCTTCTTCTGCTGGATAGTGAAATCGGGGATCAGGCCGCTGATGGGGTACATGGCGGTATCAGTCACGCAGCCCAGCAGCTCGCCGCTGTCCGTCTTCAGGTATTCGCCGCCCTGGGGATTGGGGGTGTCCTTGGTGATGCCGGCCAGCTCAAAGGCCATGGAGTTGACCCAGCACATATGGCCGTCTGCCCGGCTCAGGTAGACCGGGTTGTTGGGGGCCACTGCGTCCAGGTCCTCCTTGGTGGGATAGTCGGTGTTCTCCCACACGGTGTTCAGCCAGCCGCTGCCCTGGATCCACTCGCCGGGCTGGGCCTTCTCAGCCTCCGCCTTCACGGCCGCCAGGATGACGTCCTTCGGCTTCCAGAAGGCGTCGATAACCAGCATGTCCTCTCCCAGGCCGTTGATGTGCATATGGCCCTCGATCAGGCCGGGAATGACAGTCTTGCCGCCCAGATCCACGACCTTGGTATTCGCGCCGATGTAAGCCTCCACACCGGCCTCGTCCCCCACATAGACCAGGCGGTCGCCCTGGATTGCCAATGCGGTGGCAATGGAAAACTCTTCATCTACAGTATAAATTTTGCCGTTGCGATAGACACTGTCGGCGGCCTGCGTCCCGGCCGCCATCGCAGGGAGCATGGAGAGAAGCATTGTGAGAGT
Organism: Flavonifractor sp. DFI.6.63; assembly: GCF_024462255.1. Classification (NCBI taxonomy): domain Bacteria; kingdom Bacillati; phylum Bacillota; class Clostridia; order Eubacteriales; family Oscillospiraceae; genus Flavonifractor; species Flavonifractor sp. DFI.6.63. Next base: position 140,694 of record NZ_JANGBE010000006.1, read on the forward strand.
CAAGAGCATTGCCAGAATCCTGCCGAAACGTTTGCGTGACATGGTTGTTCCTCCCTTTATAATCTTCTTTCTGGTCTTCCTGGTCTGCGCGTGACTGACCCCAATCCTCCTTTCCTCTTGGTTAGTAACTATAGCGTAACATCTTTCCGTTGTTTAGGCAAGTATAACTTTAAATTTTTTTCAGTTTTCTCCCGCTGTTTTTGGTCACATTTACAATATAACCAAAAAGGAGAGGCATATGCCTCTCCTTTTTGGGGGACGGATCTGTTTTAAATGCGCTCTTTGACCTTGGCGCTCTTGCCCATACGGTCCCGCAGATAGTACAGCTTGGCTCGGCGGACTTTGCCCTTGCGAACGGTCTCGATCTTTTCGATCGTGGGCGCATGGATGGGGAAAACCTTCTCCACGCCGACACCGTAAGACACGCGGCGGACCGTGATGGTCTCCTCGATGCCGCCGTGCTTCTTGGCGATAACGGTCCCCTCGAAGACCTGGATACGCTCGCGGTTGCCTTCCTTGACGCGGATGTGCACCCGAACGGTGTCGCCCACATTGGCCGCGGGGGGCGCTTCCTTCTGATACTTGCTGCTGAATGCCTGCATGAGATCCATAGTCGTTTCCTCCTAGTTTATAGGCGTTCATGCCGGCTCTTTCACGCCGCCCGGTTCCGGGCGGCAGCCGCAGAGGACCACCCTTTATTGAGACCGTAATAGTTTACCATACGGCGGATCGGATTGCAAGCAGATTTTAAAGAGATCGCAAGGAAAACGCCGCGCGATCCGGCAGGGGGCATTTGCAGAAGACCTTGCGTCCCGCCAAGGGGCCAACGATTCGGAACCGGCCACAGGCGCAATCGTGCGCTGCCGCTTCATCCCCTTGCCCGTGCGCCTCCTCTTCGCGCCGTCCAAGGCGAGAGCAGCAGCCACAAAGCCGTGATCAGCAGCGTCAGGTTCGCCTGTCCCCGCAGCGTCAGCAGCAGACTGCCCAGGGTCAGGGCCAGGGATACTGCAGACGAGGTCGCGGCCACGATCCGTTCCGCCTTCTCTTCCGTTTCCAGCAACGCCAGCAGGCACCACAAGCACCGCCCGCCGTCCAGCGGGGCCGCCGGCAGCAGATTAAAGCCGGCAAGCGCCAGATTGAGTCCGGCAAACAGATAGGCCCTCTCGTCCCCTCCTCCTGCCATATGGACGGCGGCGCCGGCGCAGAGAAGGTTGGCTGCCGGACCGCCCAGGGCAGCCAGGAGCTGCCTGCCATAGCCCATCGGGTATCGAGCGGACAGCTTCAGCTCCGCGCCCACGCAGGTCAGCCGCAGCAGCGCCACCCGTCCGCCCAGGCAGCGGATCGCCAGCCCGTGCCCCAGCTCGTGGAGTGCGCAGGCCGCCGCGGCCCAGAACAGCAGATTCTCCGTATCCAGATAAAACAGCAGCGCCGCAACCAGCAGGAACCCGCCGCTGATCTCCACATGCCTCCAGCGCAGCATGCTCAGGCCGGATTGATATAATAGGCCGGATTGAGCAACACGCCGTTGAGCTTCATCTCAAAATGGAGATGCGGCCCGGTGGAATTGCCCGTAGCGCCGGAGAGCGCCACCCGCTCTCCGGCCTTCACGGTCTGGCCCTGCTGTACCAGAAGCTCGCTGCAATGGGCATAAAAGGTGGTCAGTCCCCCCGTATGCCTCAGTTGGAGGTACTGGCCATAGATCTCGCTCTCCCCAATATAGTCCACCGTCCCGTCCGCAAACGCCAGCACATCCGTTCCGCTGTTCACCCCCAGATCCACGCCGTTGTAAAACTTCTCGCCTCCATCCACCGGGTGTTCCCTCCAGCCGAAATCAGAGGAGATCCACCCCAGTGCCGGGGTGACCGTCTCGGTCACCCCGAGTACCTTTAAATTGTATTTATCCATCGTCGCATTGTCCGGAAGCGCAGGGCCGTCATAGGCCATGTGCTCAACCGCCGGCTCCGGGGTGGGCGTTGGCTCCGGACTGGGGGAGGGCTGCATGGGCACCGGCTCTCCCGGCTCCGACTGTATTCCGCCGCCGTTCAGCCAGTGGGATACCGGCGTGACACGCTGCGGATATCCGCTGAGAAAGGCATTCTGCGCCTGAAGCGTAGGCGCCTGCTCCAGCGTCAGTCCGCCGGAGACGGTCACCGTCCCGCCGCCAAACACATCTACCCACAACTCGCCCAGGGTATCCAATACCGGCTCCCCCTCTGAGATGGAGCGGCCCAAGCTGACAAAGGCAGCCCGGAAATCCGTGTCCGAATGCAGCGTGCTCAAAAGCTGCTCCCGCACCGCCTCCACCTTATCCGGAAACACGCCCTTTCCAATGAAGACCACGAGGAACAGTACCACGCAGACCACAAGCTGCAGTAACCTCCTTCTCTCTCGCGTGCCCAGTACCGTTTTTCCGCCGCTTTTCCGCCGGGATGCCGCTCTGCGTCCACGGCTTTGCTCCTGCCGCTTCTTTTCCCACTCCCGATAGGTCGTTTCCATACCGGCGCCCTTCCCTTCTGTAACGCTTTTTGAGTTCAGGACATGTATATGCGGCCAAGCCGCCCGCTATACCATCGGTCTGCAGGAAATCGCTCCTCCGTCGCTCCAAACAAAAGAAGCGGCCCAAAGCGGCCTTGTCATGAACTGCCCCAGGTTGTGCGGACCGTACAAAAAGGGACCCTGGCAGGAACTATTGAGTTTTATGTGGAGAGGCGACGCGCAAGCGGCGCCTCTCCAGTCTTTAGCTGAATGTGCTCATGGTTGTAGAAGTGGATATAGCGGTCAATCCTCTCGTTGGCTTCAGAGAAAGTCGCCGGTTTGCGGCGGTAAATGCACTCTGTTTTAAGAATGGAGAAGAGATTTTCCGCCATGGCATTATCATATGGCTTGCCTTTCCTTGACATGGAAAGCGTAATGCCGTATGCTTGAGTCAGATTGAAGTATGCTTGTGGGGCGTACTGAAATCCCTGGCCGCTGTGGAGGCCGAGTCCCGCAGCGACCCTCTTTTTCTCTTTCTTCATCGCCGGACGAATGGTGTCCAGGACCAGATTTACAGTCTGCCGCCTCCCGGTCTTGCAGGCTGCAATGCCGTTATCGCAGAGGTCCCGAATCATGGAACGATACAGCACCCCCTGTTTGGTGTGGATATAAGAGATGTCCGTTACCCATTTGCGGTTGGGACTGTCCGCATGAACATCTCTGCTGAGCAAATTCTCATATTTGTGAAGCCGCTGTCCCATCTGCGTCCATTTCCTGCGGCGGCGGATCTCAGACAGCAGATCATACTTCTTCATGATCCTCAGTACAGTTTTGGGATTGCGGAAAATGTTCTGACTTTTCAGCCACAGCCACATTTGCCGATAGCCGTAAGTTCGGAAGCTGCGTTCCTGCTGCTGTGCAATGCGTTCTGCAAGAGCAGCCTCCTTCTCCGGCCTGCCCGGGCGATGGACAAAGGCGTAGCAGCCGCTTCTGGATACTGCAAAAAACGCCCACATGACGGGCACCGGATACACGCCGCTGTGACGATAATATGATGTGGTATTTTACCCTTGCCCTCACCTCCTTCCTGCGGACCGCAGAAAATCCCGCAGCAATTTGTTCTCCATGCGCAGTCGCTGGATCTCACAGGCCTGCTCTGCTGCAATGTCTCTGGGAGCAGCATCTTTCCTTGGCCGTCCTTTTGGACGTGGAAGGATCCCGGCTTCCAGCTTGCGTTCTTTTCTCCGCTCCCGCTCAAGCAGCCTTTTCCCCACCCGCTTATTCTGGGAGCCATAGTATTCTGCAACTTCCCGCTGCGTTTTTCCCTCTGCCGGCATAGCCTTGATTTCAGGCAGCAACGCTTGAACGTGTGTGTAATTCCGTTTCCCCATAACAAGACCCCCCGATGTAGTTTATTTTCCTACATCAGGGGGTCTTTTGTCACTGCCCGTTTTTACTGGTCCTGTTCATTTTTCAAGGCTTCCGGGGATTTTCTATTTTATTCCCACTCGGCAAATTCAGATATATGGGAGTGTATTTGAGGTGATTTCACGAGCAAAACATTCGCAAATATATTAATGTTTCACCAGTTATTTGGGGCACCTCGTTTTCTTAGTATCAAAATAGTATCACAGAAAACGAGGGATTGCAAGGGTTTCAACCCCTAAATGATCACTATCAAAACTTCCCTCAAATTGAGGTAGAACCTCGACTTGAACTTGAAGATAAAAGGGTCAGGTAGAATAAGTTTCGCAAAAAGACAAAGAGACATGGTTTGCAGATGTCTGGTAGAATGAAGTTGCGACACCACCATTCGAAAGGAGACAGCAAACCATGTCCGAAAAGATTGTACAGCTAA